>PAIR01000036.1 GCA_002704905.1 Fidelibacterota bacterium | reverse complement strand
AAGCGGCCTCCCTAAAAGATTCTCTTTTAACCCTTGCGTTGTTTATTCGGTCGGCAAAGACGCGGTCCATGGACGAGCAAACCGCTGAAAGCGGAGGAAACCTTGGGTGGATAAACCCCGACTCATATCCCATTCCTGAGTTTGGAATGGTCTTGGGGCAAATAGAAAAAAATGTCTGCGCTGGTCCTGTTCGAACAGAAATGGGTTATCACCTTTTGTGGGTTGAGTCAACAAAGCCTGGCGGCCCCGCCAGCATTGATAAACACTGGACCGAAATAGAGACAATGGCGCTTAACAACAAAAAGGGGGAGAGGTTTCGCGCGTTAGTATCGAGCGCAAGACAAAATATCTTTGTCCACATTAATAATTGACGGTCTTTGGGGGTTTTCCCCACGTGTTATCCACAACCAACCAGAAGAAGGTGCTTTTAGCCTGTTCTCAAAAAAATTGTTAACAACTTCTAACTTTTCAACATCAAGGAGGACCTTGTCAACATAAAGTAAAACCTTAAGTTTTTGTGTTTTCTGTCTTGTTTCTAGACACTTCTTTTTTTGCTTTTTGTGTCTCTTTCCTTTTGTCCACAGTATTATAAATAATATATTATATTTTTCAATTTATTATTTTCATAAAAAAGACCCTTTTCAGAAGGAAAACTGCTTGTTAAAACAGGCCTTTTTAAGTAATGTTGTCTGGCTGATTTAACCGCTAAACCCCATTTAAATACTTGGTGAAAAAATGAAACTTTCTACATCCAAACTTGAGCTTCAATCGGCACTACAAAAGCTATCCAAAGCAACACCAACACGATCAACTCTTCCAATTTTAAGCTGTGTACTTTTTGAGGTTCGAGACTCTGAAACAATTTTAAGAACAACGGATCTTGAAATCACAATTGTAGTTAGTCTTCCTGCTAGCATAGAAACTCAAGGGTCTACCGCAATTCCTCTGCAAACACTTTTAGACATAACAACGGAGCTTCCGGAAGATGCCCGAATTAACCTTTCGGCCGATGAAAACAATAAAATTAAAATGTCTTCAGAGGTGGGCACCTACGATATCATGGGTAAACCAGCTGACGAGTTTCCTGCGGTACCCGAGGTGGACAACAGAAAAAGCGTCGGTGTTTCGTCGGGGGCGCTGAACGACCTAATAAAGAAAACGGTTTTTGCCGTGAGCAGAGACGAGCTCAAACCCGCTTTGACCGGCGTTTTGTTTAGGTTTGGAGAAGAAGAGCTAACGGGGGTTGCGACCGACGGTCACAGGCTTGTGCGATATGCCCGCAAAGACCATAAAGCAGCGGAGTTTTCTGGCGATGTAATTGTGCCTAAAAAGTTCTTAAACCTTCTGCTGAACGTCTTAAAAGAGGACAGCGCCACAGAGCTTTGGATGGGGGACAACCACATGACAGCAGCCATTGATGGAGATACGTATTTTACGCGCATAATTGATGAAAGGTTTCCAGACTTTGACAGTGTCATACCAAAAGATAACGACAAGGAGTTGATAGTTGATCGGAAGGCTCTTTTGTCCGCGGTGCGGCGAGTTTCTATTTTTTCAAACAGATCAACCCATCAAATCGCGCTACGGATAGACCAGGGCCAAATTCAAATAACGACAGAAGATCCAGAAAAATCTTCAAAAGCAAAAGAAGAAATTGTTGGAAAGTACTCCGGCGAAGACCTCACAATTGGATATAACGCGGCCTATTTGAAAGACATTTTATCCCACATCACGGATGAAAAATTAAAAATGAAACTGAAGACGCCAATTAGCGCAACGCTCTTTATACCAGAAGAACAAAAAGAGAACTCCGACCAAACGATGCTGTTAATGCCAATCCGATTAAACGACTAAGGCTTGAGCTATTACCACAACAACACAACAGCACAAAAACATTAGCAGTTTTTGGTTGTGTCTATTGATCAAATCAAAATGGTAAACTTTAGGAGTCACGAGAGAACGGCGCTAACCTTTAGCCCTGGAGTAAATGTTATTTGGGGTGAAAACGGATCTGGAAAAACCTCCATTCTAGAAGCAATTTATCTGTTGTCTCTTGGCAGGAGCTTTAAAACAAGCCGAGCTTTGGAAACAATAAACCACAACGCAAACGAAACCCTGGTTGAGGGGCTCTTCACAATTAATAGAGAGCACGAAACAATCTGCTTTGCCCAATCAAAAGAAGCGCGCCGTAAAATTAAAATAAACGGCGTTGACGTAAAGGCCCGCGACCTCATTGGAAAAAACCCAATAGTTTTGCTCTCGCCAGAAGAACAAAAGATTACAAAAGGTTTTCCGGGTGACAGGAGAAAATACCTTGACAAGCTTTATGCTACCGTCTCAAATAAATACTTAAAAACCCTAACGGCTTACACGAGAATACTAAAACAACGGAACGCCCTTCTTAAAACGGAAAAAACAGAGCCTACGCTTTTGGTTTGGGACGAACAGCTCGCGGAAGCCGCCGTAAAAGTCTGGAGCGAAAAAAAAGAGCTGTGCCAAAAGTTCAAACTTTTTTTAAAAGAGATTTCGAAGTCGTACGGGCAGCCGGGTGTTAGCGTTATTTTAAAAACAAAACAAGCACCGGCAGAAAAAAAAGAGATTATAGAAGAGCTGAAAAAGGCCATAAAAAAAGACTTCTTAAGAAAGAGAACCTCTGTTGGCCCACACACAGACGGGGCTGATTTTTATTATGAAAACCAGGCCTTGAAAAGATATGGATCTCAGGGCGAACATAAAATATCACTAATTCTAATTAAACTGGCTGAATACGCGTTTATTAAAACAGAAACAGGAAAAACGCCAACGCTTTTACTTGACGACTTGTTTGCAAAGCTGGACTTTGAAAGAAGCGACGCTGTTTTGGCCCTCTTAGAAAAAAAAGCCCAAACGATCATAACGAACACAGACTTAGTTGATATTGAAAGGCACGGGATAGATCTTAATAAACCGGAAAATAAACAGCTTCATTTAGAACGGTCGTGCAAAAACTAAAAAAGGCAATAACAAGGTTTTTAATAAAAAACGACCTTGAAAAAGGCGTTCAACAAAACAAAGCAATTTTAATTTGGGAACAAACAGTTGGCAAGAAAATTGCTAAAAAAACAGACCCTGAAAAAGTTGAATTCGGAGTTTTAACTGTTAAAACAGAGAGCCCCGCTTGGCGGCAAGAGCTTGTCTTTAAAAAACAAGAAATCATAGACAAGCTAAACGCAGAACTTGGGAAAAACACAATAAAGGAAATCCGATTTGTATGAAGGAACCACAAACCAATTCAAGCTATAGCGCAGAAAACATAAAAGTTCTTGAAGGGCTCGAGGCGGTCCGAAAAAGACCAGCCATGTATATTGGCGACGTTGGAAAAAGAGGGCTCCACCACCTCGTTTATGAGGTTGTAGACAACTCCATCGACGAAGCGCTTGCTGGTTATTGCTCAAAAATAGAGGTCACCTTTAATCTTGACGGCTCTGTTACGGTTGAAGACGACGGGAGAGGAATTCCGGTTGATCTTCACAAGGAAGAAAACAGACCAGCGGTTGAAGTTGTAATGACCGTTCTTCATGCTGGGGGAAAGTTTGACAAAGGTTCTTATAAAGTGTCTGGGGGGCTACATGGCGTGGGGGTTTCTGTTGTAAATGCGCTCTCTGAACTCTTGTGGGTTGAGGTTCATCGCAATGGAAAAACGTATAAACAAGAATATAGAATTGGAGAACCGCAGGCTGACCTAAAAATAACCGGAACATCAAAAAAGACAGGCACGCTAGTTTGTTTTTACCCAGACCCAACCATATTTAAAACAACTGCTTTTGAGTATAACATAATAGCAGAGCGCCTTCGCGAACTTGCATATTTAAATCGGGGTTTGGAAATTTCGCTTACAGATAAACGCCAAGAAGAAGGAGAATCAGACACTTTTAAATTTAAGGGCGGCTTGAGTGATTTTGTAAAATATCTTGACGAAAACAACAACCCGCTTCACAACAAAATAATAACAGTTAACCGGGAAGGTGGGGAGGTTCCGATAGACGTGGCGATGCGGTACGGCAACACCTACAACGACAACATTTTAACCTTTGTTAACAACATTAACACCATAGAAGGCGGCACGCACTTATCTGGTTTTAGGTCGGCCCTAACCCGGGCAATGAACAACCACGCAGCAAAAAACAACCTAATAAAGTCAAAGAAAAACGAAAAAATTGCCCTTTCCGGAGAAGACTTTCGAGAGGGCTTGACGGCCATTATTAGCATAAAAGTTGCAGAGCCACAATTTGAAGGGCAAACAAAAACGAAACTTGGAAACGGAGAAATTAAGGGAATCGTGGACAAGGCGGTTTATGAGGGGATTTTAGATTTTTTAGAGCAAAACCCCTCAATAGGAAGGCGCGTTATTGAAAAAGCGTTATTGGCCGCAAGAAGCAGAAACGCAGCTAAGAAAGCCCGCGAGCTTATCAGAAGAAAAAGCGCCCTTGGCGGATCTTCTTTGCCGGGAAAACTTGCAGATTGCTCTAACAGAGATCCGGTTTTTTGTGAGCTATACCTTGTTGAAGGGGACTCGGCCGGAGGCTCAGCGAAACAAGGCAGAGACAGGAGGACCCAAGCAATCCTTCCTTTGAGAGGAAAGGTTATCAACTCTGAGAAAGCCCGAATAGACAAACTTTTATCAAACAATGAAATTCAATCAATCATCACCGCTCTTGGGGCCGGGTTTGGAGGTTCGGACGACGAAGGAGGAGAAAAGTCAGCGGGTGATTTTGACATAAACTCTTTGCGCTATCATAAAATAATTATAATGACAGATGCCGATGTAGACGGCTCTCACATTAGAACCCTTCTGCTCACCTTTTTTTATAGAAAAATGAAAGAAATAATCGATGGTGGTTTTTTGTATTTAGCCCTACCGCCCCTTTATCGCCTTTCGCAGGGAAAAAAAGAAACATATGCCTACGATGAAAACGAAAGAGATTTAACAATAGAACGAATGCAAAAAGAAAATAAAAAAACAAAGATTGGCCTTCAGCGCTATAAGGGCCTAGGCGAAATGAACCCAGGGCAACTTTGGGAAACCACAATGGACCCCGAGCGGCGCACACTAATGCAGGTTACTGTTGAAAGCGCGGCAGAAGCAGCAGAAACCTTTCAAAACTTAATGGGAAGCGACGTAGAGGCGCGACGCACATTTATTGAGAAAAACGCAAAGTTTGTAGTCAATTTAGACGTTTAACAGATATAGGAAATATTTATGGTTGATTTTAATCGAGACAACACACTCCCAAGGGACATTGTAGATGAAATGCGGGAAAGCTACCTTAACTATTCGATGTCAGTGATTGTGTCAAGGGCTCTGCCTGATGTTCGCGACGGCCTAAAACCTGTTCACCGGAGAATACTTTTTGGGATGAGCGAGCTTGGTTCAAGCTGGAACAGACCATATAAAAAATCAGCTAGAATTGTTGGTGACGTGCTAGGTAAATACCACCCACACGGAGACAGCTCTGTTTATGACGCGCTTGTTCGAATGGCGCAAAGCTTTTCTATGCGATATAGGCTTGTAGACGGACAGGGAAACTTCGGGTCAATTGATGGAGATAACGCAGCAGCCATGCGCTACACAGAGTCAAGAATGACAAAACTAACAAGCGAAATGCTTAAAGATCTTGACAAAGAAACCGTGAACTGGACCCCAAACTTTGACGAAACACTAAAAGAGCCCACGGTCTTGCCCTCTGCTGTTCCCGCGCTTTTAGTGAACGGATCAGAGGGAATTGCGGTTGGGATGGCAACAAAAATACCACCACACAATCTTGCTGAAATTATTTCGGGTCTTATAGCCCTGGTTGATAAAGACACAATAACAACAGAAGAATTAATGCTACACATTAAAGGCCCCGACTTCCCAACGGCAGGTTTAATCCTTGGCATGGACGGCCTAAAGCAAGCCTACGAAACCGGGCGGGGGAAAATAAAAATGCGTGCCCGCGCCCATGTTGAAACAAACAAAAAAGGTCGGGACAGCATCGTTATTACCGAAGTTGCTTACCAGACAAACAAAGCAAACTTGGTAGAAAAAATAGCCGACCTTGTTCATGAGAAAAAAATTATTGGAATCTCAGACCTTCGCGACGAATCAGACAAAGATGGCATCCGGGTGGTAATAGAAACAAAACGCGACGCCGTACCAGAGGTTATTTTAAACCAGCTCTATCAACACACCCAAATGCAAGACACTTTTGGAATCATTCTATTGGCCCTGGTTGATGGTGTGCCAAAAATTATGCCACTAAAAACAGTTCTTAATCATTTTATAGGCTTTCGACATGAGGTTGTGGTTAGGCGAACAGAGTTTGAATTAAAAGAGGCAGAGGCCCGCGCACATATTCTTGAAGGACTCAAAATTGCGCTAGACAATATTGATGAAGTTATAAAAATTATACGGGGCAGTAAAGATCCGGCACAAGCCAAAGAGGGGCTTATGGGTGGGTTTAGTTTATCCGACCGCCAGTCACAAGCCATTCTCGANATGAGGCTACAACGACTTACAGGGCTAGAGGTAGAGAAGGTTGTTTCGGAGTATAAAGAGACAATGAAGTTTATTGCGGGTTTACAGGAAATCCTTAACAGCAAAAGCAAGCGGATGAACATTATTAAAAGCGAACTCTTAGAAATAAAAAATCAATACGGAGACGAAAGACGAACAGAGATTATACCNGTAGACACAGAGTTTTCAATGGAAGACATGATCGCCGAAGAAGACGTTGTTTTAACAATAACCCACCAAGGCTACATTAAACGAACNGCACTAAACACCTACCGAACCCAAAGAAGGGGCGGGAGGGGNGTTCAGGGCGCCATGAGCAAGGATGAAGATTTTGTGGAACACCTATTTATTGCGAACACACACAATTATATGCTTTTCTTTACAGACNTGGGAAAGTGTTATTGGTTAAAAGTCTACGACATTCCTCAGGGAGGAAGAGCAACTCGTGGNCGAGCGGTAGTAAACCTTATTGGGTGCGAGCCAGGAGAGCGGGTAGAGGCCTTTGTNAGCGTGAAGGAGTTTGANGACAACCACTATATTGTTATGTCAACAAAGAAAGGCATAATAAAGAAAACAGTTTTATCAGCCTATGGAAACCCAAGNAAAGGCGGTATTTATGCCATAGAAATTCGCAAAGGAGACAAGCTTATTGAAGCAAGAATAACCAATGGAGAGCACGATATTTTACTTGGAACACACGAAGGAAAATCAATTCGCTTTTCAGAAAACAACGTACGGGCNAGCGGACGAAAAACGATGGGCGTAAAAGGAATCAAGCTCAGCTCGGAGNAGGACTATGTTGTTGGTATGTTGGTTGTGAAAAGAGAGGGNACGATTTTAGTTGCTACGGAAAAAGGATATGGCAAACGAACAGAGGTCCTTCAATATCGCACCCAAACAAGGGGGGGNAAAGGNGTTTTAACAATGCGATGCACAGAAAAAACAGGAAAAATGGTAAAAATTATGGAAGTCGTTGACGCGGACGACTTAATTGTTATAACAGATTCCGGCGTTCTAATGCGACAACCTATTAGCGCAATAAGAACAATCGGTCGAGTAACTCAAGGGGTGCGCCTTGTAAAGCTAGATGATGGGACAAATATTTCTTCGGTTACGCGCGTGATAAGCGAGGCGGAAGCAACAGAAGAGAAAAAAGAGGAAGATAAACAGCTGTCAATTGAGACAGACAAAGAAAGCTCAGCCGGTGAATGAGCCTAAAAGAGAACCTCTTAAACATACAAGACCGAATTAATTCGGCAATTTATCGAAGCGGAGAAACGCGCGCGGTCGAACTAGTTGCAGTAACAAAAACACACCCGTTTAAAACAATAGAAGAGAGCTTCCAGTGTGGAATACAAAGCATTGGAGAAAACCGAGTTCAAGAGGCAACACAAAAATTCAAATCATTTAAANACATGCCCGGGCTAACGCGCCGATTCATTGGGCACCTGCAGANGAATAAAGTAAATAAGTGCCTGTCTCTGTTTGACACAGTAGACTCGATCGACTCTTTAAGGCTTGCGAAAAAAATTGACAACCAAAGCAAAAATCTTAACAAAAAAACCACAACACTNCTCGAGGTTAATACGAGCGGAGAGNAGCAAAAACAGGGGTTTTTGCCGACAAACATAGAAGACATGGTTTCTGCAATTAATCTTAAAAACATTGTGGTGGAGGGAATAATGACCATTGGACCCAACACAAAAAACAAGAAAGAAACCCGNGAGGCTTTTGTGACCCTCAGAAAAACNAAAGAANCACTAAACGCAGAGCTTGGGNTGGAGAGGTTGACCCACCTATCTATGGGGATGAGTGGAGACTTTGAGGTCGGAATCGAAGAGGGAAGCACAATGGTAAGGNTGGGAACGGCCTTGTTTGGCTCGNGAGAAACAAAAAACAAAAAATAAAAAGGAGNGGGAAGAGAGCNCNTGTATGAAAGGNTTACAAAAATCAATTTAATTATTCTGCGGTGTCGACNCTTAACAAGGACGCTCACCNTTTCTTTNGTCTTTTTTATTGGTGGCTGTTCAATGCAAAAAAACCAAGCCACCGCANAAATTAAAGGGCTTGGGAGCAGCCCTCTTTCTGGAGTAGCCACATTTATAGAAACTAAAAAAGGCGTTGAAGCCACGATTAGCCTTTCTGGTTACAGGGCAAGCTCACTGGGCGTGCATTTGCACGCCTACGGTGACTGTAGCGCGGAAGACGGAAGTTCCGCTGGCGGGCACTGGAACCCAACCAACGAAGCACATGGCGCATGGGGAGGTGACGCCTTTCACAGTGGAGATATTGGAAATATTATAATCAATGAGGACAAAAAAGGCTCCCTTGTCTTACTCGATAAATATGGCCGATGGACAATTAATAAAGAAGACAAAACAAACCTCCTTGGAAAAGCAATTATAATTCACGCTAAAAGCGATGACAAGACAACCCAACCAACAGGGGCGGCAGGGGCGCGAATAGGGTGCGGTGAAATCAAAATAAAAACAGCAACTTAGCTTAGCGAGAGTCAGCGCGATTAAAAACAAAACAGAATTAGGCTTAAAGGTGAAACTATTGGACGCAAAACAGCTGGGAGTGAGTCCAAGAACCAAAATTATTGACTATGGTGCGTTTATAGCAATTGTTATTGAGAGAAAATCAAGAATTATAATGAAAGACGGTGAGAAAATTATAGAGAAAGCAAAAGTAATTCAAAAAGTTAAAAACACACCAATTTATCTTCAAACAAACGCACCCGTTTGCAGCAAAACAAAAACGCACCTAGAAAAACATGACATCTTGATAATGGCAGAGTAACAAATCTAGAAGTAAACAAAGCGAATGATTAGTAAATCAAAAAACAAATCTAAAAGCGTTTTC
>PAIR01000035.1 GCA_002704905.1 Fidelibacterota bacterium | reverse complement strand
CTTGGAGGGGCGGTCAGAAAAAAGATTCGTGTTTACGCTACCGGAGGTCCGTTCCAAGGCTGTGGAGAATTGGCCAAGGAGTTAATCGAAGATGGTATTGTTGCGATGAAAATAGGTCCGACTATCCCGGTGGCGACTCCATCCGAAGGGCAGTACCTCGCACCAATCGAACTTGATCACGTTCTGAAGCCGTTTCGTGATATTCGAGATGCTGTGGGTGGCGATATAAAAATTGCTAACGACGGGCACGGAAAGTGGTCGTTGCCAGTTGCTATTCAGATCGCTAAAGAGATGGAAAAACTCGACATCATGTGGCAAGAAGACCTTATGCCACTCCTGAATCCTCAATCTCTCAGACAGCTTCAAGAAGCCACAACTACCCCTGTGTGTATATCCGAACGATTGCTTACTCGATGGCAATTTCGTGAATTTATCGAGAACGGCGCTGCGCAGATCGTCATGCCTGATTTAATCTGGACGGGTGGGATCACCGAAACTCACAGGATTGCAATAATGGCTTCGGCACATCAGGTTCCAGTTGCACCTCATGATGCTACCGGGCCGGTCAATATATTTGCGTGCGCACAAATATGTATGAATTCGCCTAACGCGATGATTATGGAACATGTAAGGCCGTATTTATACGGTTGGTACGGTGAGATGGTAGACCCGCTTCCACCGATTGAAAATGGCTGGCTGCATGCCCCCGAGAATCCGGGTATTGGCACTCGTTTACGCCCGGAAGTGTTTGATCGGCCTGACGTTGAAACTCGGGTTACTGGTGTTGATGCAATGATTCCGGGAATGTCTGATGAAGGATGGGCTGGGGTAGGTCTGTACGATCCAAAATTATCAACAGACAATTTCTCCACTGCCATGTGGTCGGACATGGAGAATATATTTGAATTCCGAGCTCAAGAATCAAGGCTCGAGGAACATTTTGAAACTAAAACGGATGAAGCTCAGAATGCTGGTGATTCAAAATGATAATTTCGCAAATTGAAACAATCCGTGTAGCGCAATTTCCTGATCTTATCTTTGTTCAAGTTCATACCGATACTGGACTCACTGGGCTCGGTGAGACGTGGTATGCAGCCGCCACAGTCGAGTCAGCCATACATGATCATTTTGGTCCACTTCTGGTTGGTCGAGATCCATTCGAGATTGAAAGACACTGGCAGACGATGTTCCGACTATCCGATCATGCGGGTTATGGCGGTGCAGAGCTACGTGCCATTTCGGCAATAGATGTTGCCCTGTGGGACATAAAAGGCCAGTCCCTCAACATGCCGATATTCGAGATCATAGGTGGTGGCACAAGAAACCGAATTAAGGTTTACAACACTCTGGGAGTTTACGGTGAGATTGATGAGGCGCACAGAGTATGGTCCGACCCTGTGGGAGTTGCCAAAAGCCTTCTTGATCAAGGCATTACAGGGATGAAGATGTCTCCAACTGATTTCATTGCAAGAGAATCCGACGGTCAATTACTATTTCAGGATGATCTAGACTGGGCATTGCGTCCTATCCGTGAAATTCGTGAAAAGCTTGGTATGGAGATCGATATAGCCAATGATGCACACGGAAAGTGGAATCTGCCAAACGCGATGCGCATCGTTAGGGAAATGGAATCTATGCGACTGATGTGGCATGAGGAACTGATTTCCCCACTTAACGAAGAAGCACACCGGAGACTGCAGGCAGTGACCTCAACACCTATCGCTGCGGCGGAACGTTTGATGACAAGGTACCAGCATCGTCGATTTATCGAATCTTCATCTGCACGAATTTCGATGCCGGATCTGACCTGGACTGGGGGCATATCGGAGGTAAAGAAGATAGCGGTCTTAGCATCAGCTCACCAGAAGCCTATTGCGCCTCATGATTGCGTTGGGCCAGTCAACATGATGGCTTGTGCTCATATCGCTATGGCAACACCAAACGTGATGATTATGGAATATAACCGAGCGATGCATCTTGGTTGGTACCGCGATTTCATCGAACCAGATTTCGTGATCGACGGGGGTTTTCTGATGGCACCCACTGAACCTGGATTGGGCACTCGACTTAGGCCCTCTGTCAAAGATCGANCAGATGCTACCGTACGCGTAAGCAGNNGGAAATCTGAATCGTGGCTTACGTCGGTNGANCGATATACCTATCCACCTAAAGAANTTCAGAGTGAGTTTGTGCACAGNACGNAACGCAGNCGAACAGGCTTTAATGCNAGTTATTACGATTAGTTAACTCTCCCAAACCAAAATCGCGCGAGTAATAAGTTATGTCAGANNAAATTAANACCAAACGTATTATTTTTATTGGGGCAGGGGCTGTCGGTTCATATCTAGGNGGTTGGCTTTCTCATGCCGGTCATGATGTGACGTTGGTAGATATTTGGGACGATCACGTTGAAGCAATCCGTGATAATGGCCTAATCGTCAANGGGCCACATGAACCNTTTGTAGCGCGTCCCAAGATCTATCACCTTCACGAAAACGAACATATNGCGAGAGAACCGTTGTTTGACATAGGATTCGTCGCGATGAAGGCATATGACACTTCCTGGGCTGCAACGTTTNTTGACAAGTTCGTTCATCCTGATGGCTANATCGTTTCCTCGCAAAATACATGGCCNGATCCTGAGATCGCGGCAGCAGTCGGANCCGAACGGGCAGTGGGATTGGTTATGTCTAGTATTTCTGTTGCAATGTGGGAGGCAGGAAAAGTTGAAAGGCCGGGCANTACACGGAGACGCGATCAAGGGCATATCGTATTCAGAGCNGGNAATCATGATGGCACTGACACCCCTCGNCTTCACGAGTTGATCGAAATACTTGACCCAATTGATGGTGGCAAGATTACAACTAATTTGTGGGGAGAACGTTGGGCNAAACTCGGACAGAATTCGATGGGTAATCCGGTNGCTGCATCCAGTGGAATGGGCATGTCTGATCTAAATAAACATCCCAGAGGGAGAGAATTGCAGATTCGGTTGGCCCAGGAGTGTGCTTCGGTCGGTCTGGCACTTGGATATAAAGTTGAAAATTTCGGAGGGCGGACAGCGCTCGAGTGGGCCAATGCCACGCGAGGCGAAGTCTACGAGCTGCTCGATGCAGTGCTTTCTGAGCGATCTACAGGTGCAAACTGGCGACCTTCGATGGCTCAGGATGTTGTCAAAGGCCGCCCCACCGAGATCCTACAAATGAACACATTCGTCTGTNATCAAGGANCGNTAGTTGGTATAGATACTCCAGTCAATGCATCTATGGCAAATGTGGTTAAAGCCATTGATGCCGGAGAACTCGAAGCTGGGTTTGACAATGTCGAGCTCGTACTNAGTTCAGCCGGTCACTAACTGGTGTAATGTACATAAATCTCGTTGAAAGAGTCATCTATTTCAACAGGTTTCCGATACAGTTTCTTGCACAGGAAACCTGTGACATCCGTTGAANAATAGTGCNAGGTGGAAGCACTGNAAATTGNCCCCGATCAATCAAGACATACTCATCTCNCTTGACTTNGAGACTACTGGTCTTAATCCGAAATCCGAACGGATTATCGAAGTCGGTGCAGTTAAGTTCAGAGGTGAAACGCAGATCGACACNTTCAGCGCCTTGGTTAATCCAAACCGNAAACTNTCTAAGCTTATTCTNCANATGACCGGNATCACTCAACGGGAAGTGGATGANGCACCTGATTGGGATGAGATAAAGNCGAGCGTCATNGAATTCGTGNCCGGANTTCCGATCATCGGACACAATGTTGGGTTTGATGCCTCNTTCCTCCGTAGCCACGGAGTGAAAACCAATCGCTTGTACGACACCATGTCAATGGCTGAAATTGCTCTTCCACGAGGTCCCGAGTATAGCCTCGTGCGATTGTCTGAAAGATTCGGTTTTCAGCATGACAATCCTCACCGAGCATTATCTGACGCGCTTGCGACACGTGACCTTTTTCTGTATTTGGCAGAGATTATCGGAGGATATGATCGTGGAGTTTTGGAACAAATTAAACGTTTAGGCTCATATTCTGGCTCACCGTTATCTGATTTGGTCAACCGAATGCTAGAAACGAGTGGGGCGGCCTCTATTGGAACAAGTCATACATTTAGTGGGATTGATCCTAAAGAAATCTCCTCAAGGATCCGTTCTGCTACGAGAACGCCTCGAGTAAAACCACATGAGTATAAAACTGACGTAGAAACTCCAGCGGACCATGTAAAGAACATTTTTGGTGAATCCGGAGAGCTTGAACGTTCGCTTCCAGATTTCGAACATCGCCATGAACAAATAGAAATGGCGAAAGCGGTATCAGAGGCAATAGATTCTGAGCGTCATCTTGTAGTTGAAGCTGGGACTGGTGTCGGGAAATCCCTCGCGTATCTTATTCCAGCTGCACTACATGTCCTCCGTACCGGGACAAGGGTCGTTATTTCTACTAACACCATTAATTTGCAGGAACAGTTGGTAAGTAAGGACATAGAAATAACCATATCAACTCTGAGTAATTATGGTGTTGCATCAGAAAATATTTTCGCATCACAACTTAAAGGCAGAGCTAATTATCTGTGTATGAAGCGATGGCAGAATGCGGTGTTGGCCACGGAACCTAACGATATTGAATCAAAATTACTATCTAAAATATTGGTGTGGTTGAACGATACAGAGACCGGCGATAAAAATGAGCTAGCTCTAGGGCGAATGTCGCCAATATTCAGTAGATTTTCAGCTCAAGGTGCATTGAACTGCCCAACAAATGATGGCCCTTGTTTTTTACGTAAGGCTCGCAACGATGCTAGCCATNCAAATATCGTCNTTATTAATCATGCTTTGCTAATGTCTGACATNGCTATGGGAGGCGGATTGCTTCCCGAACACGACGTNTTGATAGTAGATGAGGCACACCATCTTGAGTCGGCNGCTACGAACCATTTAGGATTTTCAGTAAATCANTTTCAGTTAGANAATGAACTGCGACGTTTGATTGGNNCAACAGGTATCTGTCANAGGTTAGCTCGGGTTATATCAAAATTGGATAATAACCCACTGGATTCTTCAGANAACACGGCTCTCGCTCTTAACCACGCGGTAGAAATTGCGATAAAAACATCTTCGGATATGTTTAACTTTGCTGCTCAGATTGGTGCTGACTCACAGAGTTATTCACAGCAACAATCTGAATTAAGGTTGACCGATGCAGTTCGAGCTCAGCCAATCTGGAGTGATTTCGAAATCACATGGGAAAACATGAACACTCGCTTATTAGAAGTTTCACTTGAGCTTGTGAATTTATGTGATCAGGCTTCTCGTTCAAAAGAAAAGTCNGATGAGGGACTCGTGNTGGATGCTCATTCGATNGTAGAGTCAATTCAGACNGCGGCTTCAAATCTTCGTGAGGCAATACCGGAACCAAAAGCAGATGGTGTGTATTGGCTTCGCACTCGTCCTGGCAGGCGTGGTACTACTATCAATGGAGCGCCACTTGATGTTTCGGACGTGCTTAGAAACGCATTGTTTGAGTCTGACCGCTCCGTCGTACTCACAGGAGCAACGGTTGCCTACCAGAGTTCGTTTGAACGTTATCGCGCCTCTATTGGGATGGAAGGTGGTGAAGACCTTGTTCTTGGATCGCCATATGATTATGAAAAAAATACCTTGATTGTTGTACCTGAGGATTTACCTGGCCCAGGTGAGCCTGGATTCGCAAAAGCCTCAGCTAATGCTTTAGTCGATATAGCAAAAGCGAGTGCCGGCCGTGTCTTAGTGCTTTTTACCTCTATTTCTGCTTTAGATAACGCTCGTAAGACCATTTCACCGGTGTTAAACGCATCTGGGATACGTGTTATTGCACAAGGTACCGATGGTTCTCCNGCNCGTATTATGCGAATGCTTGCGGAGTCCACTCCGACGATTGCGCTCGGCACAAGCAGTTTATGGGAAGGAGTGGATCTAGAAGGTGAATCAATCGACGTACTCGTGATGGCGAGATTGCCGTTTCCTGTCCCGTCTGATCCGATTGTCGCTGCGCGCAGCGAATTACTGGAAGATGGTTTCAATGACTACAGTATCCCCGAAGCAGTACAACGCTTCAGGCAGGGNTTTGGNCGATTAATAAGGTCGCAAAATGANCGTGGAGTTTTTGTNGTTCTGGATAACAGAATTGTGCGCAAACAATATGGTGTTAAATTCCAGAAGTCACTGCCGAAATGCAATGTTCGCAGATTGAGCGTTGAACGCTTGTCAGAAACTTTGGGAAACTGGCGTAATAACACGTTAACATGACGACTTTCGAACACAACGCATTGACTGAGCAGTCAGTTTTTATTCCNCTNGGTTTTGTGGATATTAGTGCGACCTTAGACGGTGGGCAGGCGTTTCGCTGGCACTTAGAAAATTCAGGGTATCGAGGAGTTATAGGTCGCAGAGTTGTAAATATCAGTGAGGTTAGTGGAGGAGTAGAAGTAACGGTTATGGACGGCAGGGGCGTATCGGGGATCTACCATTCTGCAAGCCAATACCTAGGCCTGGGACAAGATCTTGANGGGTTTGCAAAACGATTCGCTNATGACCCATGTCTTGGACCCGCGTTAATTGGATATCCTGGAATAAGGGTGTTGCGACAAGATCCTTGGGAGTGTCTGTTCAGTTTCATTACTTCTAGCACTTCCAACATTGCACGTATCAAATTGAATGTTGGATCCGCTGCTGANAAATTGGGTTATTCGATAGGACCGAATACCACGGACGTAGTTTTTCCCGAACCGGAAGTTATAGTGGAATCCGGGGAGCAATACCTTCGTGACCTTGGGTTCGGATTTAGGGCTAAGTATCTTGTGTTGTGTGCTGAAGTAATAGCATCAGGTCAATTGAATCTTTTCGACTTGCGAGAATGTTCGTACACAGACGCCAGAACAGCTCTTACGCAGTTGCATGGAGTAGGAGAAAAAATCGCAGATTGTGTCCTTGCATTTTCTTTGGACAANCCNGAATCNTTCATAGTTGACCGTCATATCCTCCGAGCACTTCGCAAGTGGTATGGACTTTCCGAAAAGTGTANCTTGAGTTACGCATCAGAATGGGCGCGTGATCACTTTGGCGAATATTCGGCTCTAGCAAATCAATATATGTTCCACCGTGAACGTCTTTCGGCGCGTGCNNTTGCTTGGGGCGGGGCNCATGTTGACCGAGCTTTGCCGGAAGATGGAGTTTAGCTCACACTATNTNTAAANCATCCTANTCATGGGTGAGAAATTCGGGAAGTCGGCTTCTAGCNAGATCCAGTTCTTCTTTTCTGGAATTTACTTTTCTATCTAAACGAGCNCGTTTCACCAGTTCTAATAATTGTCCTATGATAGGTCCCTCAGGCACACCTGCAGCCATAAGGTCATCACCTGTAATCTCNGGTTCCTCGAATCGAATTGTCTGCAAATAATCGATTAATCTTCCGCGTCGAGGCAAGATCGAGCCCGTTGCAATATATGCCCGTATACATTGCAACGGGATATTGTTTAAAACGTCGGCAATTTCACTGCGAGTTATTGATTGGTTATCTAGAATTCCTACCACTGATGCCAACTTTGCATTTCCGGAAATNGAATCAGTCCAGTATTTTGGTCCGTCGAACCTGTTAGATGTCAGTCTTGCTTCCTCCTCATTGAGGNTGAAAGTTACTCTGGCCAATAAATCCTCGAGTTTTAATTTTNCTGAACTTTCCTGTAAGAGTTCGTCTGTGATTTCCAGGGCTTTTGGACCCACNCGTAAAGCAGGAGTTATCGCNCCCANTAAACCAAGATCCTCTGACTTCCGTAGAATCTCACAGACTTTTGGCTCCTTGAGGATGTGCTCGAATTCGTTTCTGACCCTCGTGCCACTTAATAGGTCAACGCTTCCTAGTGCATTTGCAATTAGTTCAGTGGTGTGGGAATCGATATTGAATCCAAGCCGTGTAGCGTAACGTACGGCCCGGAACATCCGTGTAGGGTCATCTGTGAAACTCGAATCATGTAATACCCTGATTCGCTTGCGCATGATGTCCCCGAAACCATTGGACGGATCTATCAGGTCACCCCATTGTTGACCTGTAAGGGATATAGCCATTGCATTAACCGTGAAATCTCTACGGTTTAAGTCTTTTTCGATCGATGATGGAATCACATCTGGTAGTGCTGCCGACGCCGTATATGTTTCATCGCGACAGGTAACGATATCTATTGATTTAACGTCGGCTTTTCCTTCACCAGCGACAAGCTTGAAAGTCAGGAACTGTGATTCAAGTGGTTCCCCTAAGTTCAACTTTTTAGCAAGCATGGTGGAAAATTTTTCGGAGTTGCCTTCGATGCACAGGTCAATGTCTTTGGTCGGGTTGCCTAGTATTAAATCACGAACATAACCACCACATACAAATACATTGTTCACATCAGCCAGTTGCGAATGCAGATCCTTGCATGCATTAAATAACCGCAGATGTTCGGGTTTTGCTTTTGTTTGGACTAATTGAGATTAATTTGGCATTTGGATCAAACT
>PAIR01000034.1 GCA_002704905.1 Fidelibacterota bacterium | reverse complement strand
TGGGAATTTCCCGCATATAAAGGCCAACAGGCGGTTCGAATGGGCAAATGGAAAGCTATTCGTAGAGAAATATTTGAAGGAAATATGACCATCGAACTTTATGATCTTGAAACGGATATAAGTGAACAACAAGATTTGGCTGGTTCATATCCTAAAATTGTGGAACAAATAGCGGAGATAATGAAAACCGCTCATACACCTTCGTATTTGGAACGTTTCAAATTTCCACAATTGGGAGATTAATATTTTATATGAAAAAGTGGGTTGGATACACATCTAAAGTCAAGAATGAAATCTTTGATGTAATAATCATTGGTTCAGGGATGAGTGGTTTAACCACAGCAGCATTGCTTGCTCAGCATAATTATCGGGTATTAGTTATAGAGAAACATTTTAAGGTGGGTGGTTTTACACACACCTTTAAACGTAAACAATTTGAATGGGATGTGGGTATTCATTATATCGGGGAAGTCCACAATAAAAAAACCCATACTCGAAAACTCTTTGACAGAGTTACAGGTGATAAACTTCAATGGGCCAAAATGGATGATAATTATGACCGAATCATTTTTCCGGACCGATACTATGATTTTATAGCCCCTAAAGAAAAATTTATTGAAACTCTATCTGCTTATTTCCCTGATGAAGAAAAGAATATTCGCTCGTATGTAAAACTTTTACATATGCAGGTGAAAAGCGGGAAAGGTTTTTTTGCGAGCAAAGCATTACCCAAATGGTTACATCCTTTATTGCACAANTCTATGACAAAACAATTTTTCAAAAATGCNGATAAAACNACCANAGANGTCATAAGCGGTNTAACTAAGAATGAAAAATTATTGAGNGTATTAACGGGACAATGGGGGGATTATGGGCTACCACCNGGAANGAGTAGNTTTGCCATGCATGCTATGGTAGCACGTCATTATCTGGACGGAGGTAACTATCCAGTTGGAGGGTCTAGGATGATAGCCGAATATGTCACTGATTTGATCGAATCACTCAATGGTAAGGTTTTGGTTAATGCTGGTGTGGATGAAATTATTGTAAAAGGAAAAAAGGCTGTAGGAGTGCGTCTTGATAATGGAGATGAATTATTTGCAAATAAAGTGGTCAGTAGTGCCGGTTTGATGAATACAATGAAAACCTTTCTTAGAAATCATAGACTTTCTGGTCAATTAANTTCAAAACTAAAAAATGTTCAACCAACAGAAAGTTATGTTTGTCTCTATATTGGTTTAAATAAAACTGCTGAAGAATTNGGTCTNAAAACAACAAATCTGTGGATTTATCCTGGATATGANCATGATCAAAATGTAGCCAAGTACCAAAATGATCCTGATGGAGAATTTCCNGTTGTTTATGTCTCATTTCCATCAGCAAAAGATCCTGATTGGGATAAAAATCATCCTGGATGTGCCACCATGGAAGCCATTACACTTGGTCGTTGGGAGTGGTATAAAGAATGGGAGAATAAACCATGGAAAAAGCGTGGTGATTCATATGAAGATTTCAAAGAATCCGTTTCTCAAAAAATATTAGATGTAGTATACCGGCATGTACCTCAGGTTCGGGATGCCATGGAATTTTATGAACTTTCAACACCACTTACTGTTCGAGATATGGCTCATTATCCAGCTGGAGAAATGTATGGTCTTGACCATACCTCAGAAAGATTCCGACAGAAATGGCTTCATCCAAAGACGGAAATAAATAATTTATATCTAACTGGTCAGGATNTNACAACTGTTGGTCTCACTAGTGCTCTTTTTTCCGGTTTACTTACTGCATCCTCNATCATTGGAAAAAACCTTATGAAAAGTCTNTAATTTTGTTTTTTGTGGTAGAATGTACAGGCCTAAGTTCTCGTCACATTTTTTNAAGGAGTGTATATGCGTAAAGTGTTAATTAGAATTTTATTACCCTTTTCGATGCTGTTTGCNGATGANCTTCAATCTCCAGCAGAGTTCCTCGGTTATNACTTGGGGGATAATTTNACCTANCATCACCGTGTGGTTTCCTATTTTGAACATGTAGCAGATGTGGCNTCAAATGTAAAGATTATTCCTTACGGAAAGACGTACGAAGAACGTCCATTGCTTGTTGCGGTTATTTCCAGTGAAGAGAATATGTCANTGCTTGATAATCTCCGGAAGGATAACCTGAAACGGGCCGGTGTTATNACAGGNAAGGCATCTGGNAAAAAAGTGGGGATTGTNTGGCTTAGTTATAATGTNCATGGGAATGAAGCCAACTCAACAGAAGCGGCTATGAAAACNATCCATGCCTTGGCAAATAAAAATAATAAATCAACACAGGCATGGTTAGAGAATACGATCGTTATTCTTGACCCTTGTATTAACCCTGATGGGCGGGATCGATATGTTCACTGGTTTCGGATGACTGCCAATCGGTGGCCCGATGCCGATCCGCTTTCTCGGGAACATATGGAACCTTGGCCTGGNGGTCGAACAAACCATTACTATTTTGATCTGAACCGAGATTGGGCATGGCAGAGCCAAACTGAATCTGAATCAAGAATTAAATTATATAATNAATGGCTTCCTCANGTTCATGTGGATTTCCACGAGCAGGGTGTTAATAATCCNTATTNTTTTGCACCAGCATCCGAACCATACCATGAATATGTTACAGACTGGCAAAGGGAACTCCAGACTATGATCGGTCAGAATCATGCCAAATATTTTGATAAGAATAATTGGCTCTANTTCACAAAAGANGTTTTCGATCTTTTGTACCCCAGTTATGGAGATACATATCCCACTTATAATGGTGCTATTGGTATGACNTATGAGCAAGCTGGCCACAGTCGCGGAGGACTGGCTGTTGAAACAGAAGATGGNGANACNTTAACNTTGAGTGACCGTCTAACACATCATCATACAACCGGTTTATCCACTATAGAAGTGGCATCTAATAATGTGGATNANATAGTGAGTGAATTCACAAAATTTTTTNCTGATGGTAAGAAGAATCCAAAAGGNGAGTACAGTACTTATATAATTCCAAAAACGAATCAGGATGATAAAGTGAATGACTTGAAATCTTGGTTGGATAAAAATGGCATTGAACATGCTGTGGCCAGTGCATCTAAATCAATTCAAGGATTCAANTANCTCACAGGAAAAAAAGGACAGGTNAAAGTGACTAAGGGAGATATGGTTGTTTCAGCAAAACAAGCGAAATCAGTATTGGTTCAGGTACTTTTTGAACCCCAAACTGTTTTACGCGATAGCATGACCTATGATATTACTGCATGGTCTATACCTTATGTCTATGGTTTGGATGCCTACGCGCTAAAAGGGGATGTAAAACTATCTACAGCAAAGAACTTAACTTCCAAGACAAAAGTCATAACGGGATCGCCCTATGCTTATATATTGCCATGGAAAGGGATCAATGATCTCAAATTCCTTGCCTACTTGTTTAAGCATGACATTGTAACCCGGGTCTCGATAGAGCCATTTGAAATAGATAATCGTGAATATAGCCGTGGAACACTAGTTATAACTAGGAAAGGAAATGAAAAGCACGGTAGTATATTTGATGAAGTAGTCAATAGAGGCGCTAAAAAGTTTAATCGTTTACTCACTGCCTCTACAACTGGATTTGTATCAAAAGGAAAGGATTTTGGTTCTTCTTCAATGCGGGTGGTTAAACGTCCCAAGATTGGGTTGGTTTCTGGAGATGGGGTAGGGAGTTATCGCTATGGTGAGATTTGGCATTTTTTTGAACGGCAGATCGAATTTCCTGTTACTGTTCTCAGTAGTGATTATCTCACAAGTATACCCAAGCATGACTTTGACGTAATGATTTTACCGGGAGGAAACCATGGTTATTTAAATAAAGAGTTATTGAATGAATTGCGCCATTGGGTTCGATCTGGTGGCAGGCTTATAATCATGGATTCCACTTTAGATAAGTTTGCAGATCAAAAAGGATTTGGTCTTACAAAATTCGCCACAGTTGATGAAAAGAAAGCATCCGAGAAGAAGAATAAAGAACGAAATCTATCTGAAAGATTAAAACCCTATAGAGATCGTCAACGGTCTAGACTCAGTCAAAATGCGTATGGCTCTATTGTGAAGGTTAAGATTGATAATTCTCATCCATTAGCCTTTGGATATAATGATCAATATTTTTCATTGAAACTCCGAAGCAACCGCTATGCATATCTTCCCAGAGGATGGAATGTAGGTACAATCCAGGATTCTACAGCTATTATCAGTGGATTTGTGGGGTATAAAGCGCAAGAGGATTTAAGGGAATCCATGGTATTTGGTGTTGAGAATATCGGGCGGGGCCGAGTGATTTACCTTGCAGATAACCCTCTTTTCAGAGCATTTTGGTATAATGGAAAACTTCTCTTTGGGAATGCCGTATTTATTGTCGGGAATTAGAAAAGATTTTTCCCTGAAAAATTTCTGAAAAATAAATGAAAAAAATATTATTCATCGTATTAATTACCATATTTGGGTGTTCAAAATCCGATTTACAACTAATAACTGTAGATGCCTCCGATATACACAAACAAGTAGCCTCACATAATGGGCATGAAGCGGTCCTTCTAAATTTTTGGGCTACTACGTGCTCACCATGCTTAGAAGAGTTTCCAATGATTGTTGAGTTATCCGATGCTTATAAAGATAAAGGGATTAAAGTCTATTTTATAACTACAGATTGGTTAGATTTTGAAAAAGAGGCCATTACTTTTTTGAATAAACAGGGAGTAAAGGGTATATCCTTTATAAAAGAGGAAGGTAATGATAATAATTTTATTAATGCTATTAGTCAGGAATGGTCTGGAACATTACCTTTCACTATTGTTTATGATAGACATGGAAACGTATCTGATTATTGGGAAATGAAAAAAGATAGATTTCGATTTGAATCAGCGATCATCAAGGCCATTGGCTCATGAAATTTGAAACTTTCCAATTGGAACGTCAACAGTCAACCTGGGAGAACAAAGTTGATTACAATCTATCGGAAAGTGGTGTTCATCCTGGTTCCCTTAAAACTTTATTTGATTCTGAATTCATAGAAAAAATTGTAAATACAGAATTGACTTATGGTTTTACCGAAGGATCACATGAATTAAGACAATCTATCGCAAGCATTTACTCTGGAGCTGATCCAGATAATATTCAAGCATTTAATGGGTCAGCAGAGGCCAATATGGTGGCTATAATGTCATTACTTGAACCAGGTGATGAAATGGTATATATGGTCCCTAATTATCTGCAGATTTATGGTTTTGCCAGAGGACTTGGTGTGGAAGTAAAAACATTCTCTCTACATGAATCTCTAAAATGGCAGCCAGATCTTGATGAATTGGAAAAATTGGTATCGGAAAAGACTAAAATGATTTGTATTTGTAATCCAAATAATCCCACAGGATCGGTAATGCCAAAAGAGACTGTATATGCCATTGGTGAGATTGCCAACAATGTAAACGCATGGATTTTGTGTGATGAAGTATATCGTGGCGCCGAATTGAGCCGGAAAGAATGCACTTCATTCTGGGATATTGATTATGATAAAACTATCGTTAATTGTGGCCTTTCCAAGGCTTACGGTTTGCCAGGGTTGCGCCTAGGGTGGTCTGTATCAAACAAACAGTATATCCAAGACTGTTGGGCTACCCATGATTATACAACTATTGCTATTGGTCGGTTGAGTGATATGATTGGGGCTTATGTGCTTAACGCAGATAATCGGATGAAAACATTAAACCGTACTCGCGATGCTCTTAGCAATAATCTGACTCTCTTCCAGAATTGGGTGAATACGTTTGATGGTAAGTTTAAATTTATTCCACCGGATGCAGGTGCAATGGCATTTGCAAAATATGATTGGAATATTAATTCATCTGAGTTGGTTGAAAAGATACGAGATGAAGCAAGCGTCATGTTGGTTGCGGGGGACTGGTACGGAATGGATCATTACCTTCGTTTTGGCTACGGTGCCACGGCTTCGGTTTTAGAAGCAGCATTAGATCGTATTACGCCTATTTTTAAATCACTATGATTTCCTTTCCTAAAGATGTGGAACGGGCCTACGAACGGTCCGCAACACATATCAGGCACACGCCTCTAGAACATTCACCTTATTTGAGTTCCATTATAGATGGCGATGTTTATCTAAAATTAGATAATATCCAAAAAACAGGCTCTTTTAAATTTCGTGGCGCCGTAAGCAAAATGACATCTCTCACAGCAGATGAAAAAGCTAATGGAGTTGTTACTGCATCAACGGGAAACCATGGTGCAGCATGTTCTTTAGCTATGTCGATTCTCGGAATAAAAGGGCAGATTGTTGTACCTGAAAATGTGCATAAGAACAAAGTTGAGAATATTCTCAATTTAGGTGGGGATGTTACATATTTTGGTAACGATTGTATTAATGCCGAAGAGCGCGCTCAGGAGATTGCTGAGACAACCGGTTCAACATATATTTCACCCTATAATGATCCAGTGATCGTTTGCGGTCAGGGTACGATGGGTGTTGAAATTNACNAAGACCTTGATTCNCTAGATTCAGTTATTATTTCTGTCGGTGGTGGTGGTTTGATTTCAGGTGTTGGTGGATATCTAAAATCGATGAATGACAATATAAGTATGATAGGCGTATCGCCAAAAAATTCCTCTGTCATGTACGAATCATTGAAAGCAGGTGAACAGTTGGACCTTCCATCTAAGGATACTATTTCTGATGGTACTGCCGGGGGCGTGGAAATAGGATCTATTACGTTTGAATTGTGTCAAAATATCATTGATGATTTTGTACTTGTCACAGAGGATGAAATTAAAGAAGGTATACGTATTGGAGTTGAAAAGCACCACCAACTCATTGAAGGTGCAGCTGGTGCTGCCATTGCCGGATTTTTGAAACAGAAAGAACAGATTAAAGGCCAGACCGTTATCATTGTTATGTGCGGAGGTAATATTGGTTCAGATGTATTAAAATTAATCCTCTGATGCAAATTATTAGTTTAAAAGAAATTAAATCGATTTTACCTAAAGTCGATTTGATGAAAGAGATTGAAAAGGGATTCGCCAACTATTCCAAAGGAAATGTGGTTGTCCCGCCAGTAGGTGAGTTACATTTTGACTTTCCTCCCGGAGATGTGCATATAAAGTATGGTTATATTAAAAATGATGATGTTTATGTAATCAAGATTGCCTCAGGTTTTACACATAACACTGATTTTGGAATTCCTAGTGGAAATGGCATGATGCTCGTATTTAATCAAAAAACTGGACAGCCTGAAGTTATTTTAAACGATGAATGTTATTTAACAGATGTACGAACCGCTGTAGCCGGCGCAATTTCTGCCAAATACCTTGCACCAAATAAAATAGAAAATATTGGAATTGTAGGCACGGGTGTCCAAGCTCGAATGCAGTTAAAATATTTGAAAGATGTTGTTGATTGTAAATCAGTCATTGTGTGGGGAAGAAGCGAAGCATCATTATTAAATTATCATTCTGATATGGTCGAAAGCAGTTTCAAGATCACTACCACAACAGATATGAATGAAATTGTGGGTAATTGCCAATTGATTGTCACCTGCACATCGAGCGAAGTCCCATTAATCGAACAAGTGAATAAAGGGACCCATATAACTGCAATGGGGTCTGATACTTTGACCAAGCATGAANTGGCACCATCAATTTTACTTAAGGCCGATCTTATTGTGGCGGACAGCAGATCCCAGTGCCAGGAGAGAGGNGAAATTTATCAAGCNATTAAGAANGGTTTTATNNNTGATGATGTTGTAGAGATTGGAGAGATTATCGATGGAAATAATCCGGGCAGGACAGATGATGATCAAATCACGATTGCTGATCTTACGGGTGTTGCTGTTCAGGACATCCAAATCTCAAAAGCAGTACTGAAGTATTTGAAATANAAAAAGTAATNCTATTTATTAATGGGCTCGCTTTGTTAAATATTTAAATTAGGTGTAATATTGAATANCTAAAATCTGGAGAATTATTATGAAACAGTTATTGAAGAAAATATCAATCCTTACAATATTATTTTCATTCACANTTGCTGGTGAATTAGAATTGGGATCATCGATTCCATTAGGTGATGTAAAAATGACAGATATTAGTGGTAAAATNGTGAGTCTAAATGATGTGAAAATGGAAAATGGTCTTTTGGTAAATTTTTCATGTAACACGTGTCCTTGGGTGGTGGCCTGGCAGGATCGTTATAATGCATTAGCCAAGGCAAGCAATAATAATAAGATCGGTTTTATTACTATTAATCCAAATGCGAGAACTCGGAACCGTGGAGAAAGTCTGGATAATATGAGAGATTTCTCTAAAAAGTATGGACATGATTTTTTGTATGCAGTTGATAAAGATTCAAAATTAGCAGTAGCATTTGGTGCCACACATACTCCGCACATCTACTTATTTAATGGGAGCGGTAAATTGGTTTATCGTGGTGCCATAGATGATAACGCCAGAAAGCCATCAAAGGTGAAAAACAATTATTTAATGGATGCTATCAAGGCTGTTGGTAAAGGTAAAAAGGTCAAAATTGCATCAACAAAAAGCCTTGGTTGTGAAATAAAATTTGCTAAAAAATAAATATTAATACTATTTACAGTAGAATTTAACAAAACAGAAAATTAAACAGGATTTTTTCCAAATAAATAAATAGTTTATTTAATACATTTTTATTGATATAATTTTTCAAGCTTAATTATTAAGCAGAAACCTATGAATCCTCGGAAAATTACCTTAATTGTATTGATCTTTGCATCTTTCCTCTTTGGAGATGATTCAATAATCGATCTTAAAACATTTCCACGCCCAACTATGAATGCTTCTCTATTAAATGGAGAAATTACTATAGATGGTCATATAGATGAACCTTCATGGATGTTAGCTGACTCTATTTCAGATTTTTACCAATCACAACCTATTCCTGGTGCTAGAGCAACGGAACGAACAGTAGTTCGAGTTCTTTACGATTCTGAGTTTTTATATATATCTGCAATTCTTTATGACTCTGAACCAGAAAAGATCATAATTGAAAGTTTAGAGGAGGATTTTGAGTCACAGGACAATGATGCTTTTGCTATTATGCTGGATACATTTAATGATAATAAAAGCGGATATGCATTTCTTTTTAATCCTGCTGGTGCAATTAAGGATATGTATATAAATAATGATGGAACAAGTATTAATCGTGCTTGGGAAGGTATTGTTTTCCCTAAAACTTCAATACAAGATCATGGATGGGAGATTGAACTCGCTTTTCCTTTAACTAGTTTACGCTTTAATCCTAGTGATGGTGAAAAAAATTGGGGGATTAATTTCCTTAGAAGAATCCGTAGAAAAGGTGAAGATGTATATTGGAGTCCAATTGAACCCTATGAAAAATTATTAACAGTTTCAAAAGCTGGTACACTAGGAGGTCTAAAAAATATTAGACCAGGTAGAAATTTGCAGATGAAGCCATTTTTAATTGGCAATCAAATCAGAGTTGATGAATCATCTAATAATTCTGATTATGGATTAGATATGAAATTTAGTGTAACACCAAGTCTTACTTTGGATCTCACATACAAAACAGATTTTTCTCAAGTAGACTCAGATGATGANAAAGTAAATTTGACACGTTTTCCGTTATTTTTTCCAGAAAAACGAGATTTTTTTCTTGAGAATGCAAGTCTTTTTGAATTTGGCGATATATCTAATTATTTATATAGAATGAAGCCCAACAAATATGGTCGTTCATTTACGATGTTTCATAGTCGGAGAATAGGCTTAGAGGATGGAATTCAGATTCCAATATCTGGAGGAGGTCGACTTAGTGGAAAAGTTGGGAATTTTGATTTGGGTTTATTAAATATGACATCTGAATCAGAAGGCGAAATTCCTATGACTCTTTTCAATGTTGCTAGAGTTCGAAGTAATTTTCTTAATAAGTCAAATTTTGGTGCCATTCTGATCAATAGAAACTCTTCAGGTGGTGATCGTGACCATCAATCAATTGGAGTAGATTTAAATTTTAATATCAATAAACTATTAATTTATTCTTATCTAGCTCAAACTGATAATCCTGGTATAAATGATAATAATTTAGCTGGNCGTGTTGTAGTAGCTTGGCGAGATAATAAATGGGATTTATCAGCATATTATAAGAAGATAGAGGAGAATTTTGATCCTTCTGTAGGATTTATTCAACGAACTAATGTTGCTGAAACATTTTTGACAGTCGGAAGACATAAGCGCTATACAAGTGGAAAAATTTTATCACTTAATCCGTATGTATTTATTAATCAATACGATAATCTAACAGGATATATGGAATCCCGTGCTTTAAAAGCTGGCTTGGATGTTCAATTTATGAATCGTTCTATGATATTTGCTGGTATTACTCAAACTGAAGAGATAATAAATGAATCTTTTGACCTTTATGGTGCTAAGGTACCAGTTGGTGATTATAAATTTAATAATCTTAGTCTGTATTTTAGAGGAGATCGAACCAAACTTATTGCATTAAATGGAAATGCGAGCATTGGTGGATATTTTAATGGAACTAGAAATTCATATGGAGTTTCTGCAACTTTTAAGCCTGGGTACCGTTTTAGTGTTGATATGGGTGTTAATAAAAACTTTATTGAGCTCCCAGGTAATTCTGTTTCTGCTGATGTCTATACACTTAAAATAAAATATAATCACTCAGTCAAAATGTTAAATAAACTATATTTTCAGTATAATGCAGCCGATGAGAAGCTGGTAACTAATTTTCGCATGAATTTTATACATGCACCCTTGAGCGACCTTTTCTTGGTGTATTCTAATATTTCTGACCTAAAGGGTGATGAGAAGGATAACGGTATGATTGCTCTGAAATTTACCAAATTATTTTCTCTATAATTTTTAATTATACGAAGNACCNATAAGTAAAATCTTGANAANGAGTCTAACNTAGGCGCGTTTTCTTTAATATAAGGTTAANTTTNTAGTNAAATGATTNCAACNAAATANTCNATTTGGCTTTTACTTTCAAAANAAGATAAAANNTATATATCTGATATNATTAGTTCATTAGGAANAGAATANAATGCACCTATTTTTCACCCGCATTGNACCTTANTNAGCCCTGTAACTNATTTNGAAACTGCACAAACTCTCATAGATCAACTTAATTTTAAACCATTTGATGTNCAAATGAGAGGNTTNGGCCAAACAGANATTATATGGAAAACGGTNTTCATTAAACTGGAGGCCANTCCTTATTTAACNCTNCTCAATTATCTATTNNCTCAAGCNTTTGANACNGATTATNANTTTTTNCCACATTTCAGTTTAATCTATAANGANATGGATTCGNATTTGAAAAATAAGATTATTAANAAACTGGATTTAAAGNACACCTACAAAGTGAATGGCATTGCCATTGTTAATACAGACGGCCCAGTTGAAAGGTGGAAAAGCGTTTATGAANATTATTGGACCACCTAATGGTCAAATAATTCGTATATTTACCTATGCTTAAACGCGTCATATCTATTGGATTGGTTTTATCCATAGCTTTTGCCATGGCAACGCCCTTAATCCCCCATNGCGATTGCAATATGTCTTGCTGTGAAGNAGCAATAGCTNCNTGCTGCGATAAGAATATGGATTTGGGAAAATCCAAAGCATATAAAACTGATATGCAAAGTTGCAATATGGGTAAAGTTTTTATTCCTGTATTATCTGCGCCGCACCATCAGTTTAAAATGAAATTAAATATTGATGTAACTCATGGAATAGATGCTGCAGGATCNNTTCAAGCATATAAAACTATTTTTAATACGGTTCTGATTTTCCATCCTTCGGAGCCTCCATTAGCCTATAATTTTCCACTATTAGCATAGACATTTTTCTCTTTTAAGCCTCCATGTTTGGTGGGCGCGTTTTTTAAACTTAAAACAGGAGATGTGTTATGCNAAATTTTTTTAAATCACTCATTATCACTATTGGCTTGGCTGGATTAGCTTTAACGCAATCNGTCGAAATCAATGGTCAAAAAGTTGATATTGGCCGGGAAGACTTGGTTTTTCAAGTGAAAGGACTTGTTTGCTCTTTCTGTGCACATGGTCTACAAAAAGGATTATCCAAACTGAAATTTGTAGATAAAAAAAGATANACCAANGGTGTCCNCACTGATATTAATCATCAATATGTTNCTGTCGGTCTTAAAAAAGGAAANACTACAAATGTTGATAAAGCNGTTGAAGTCATTANAGATGCCGGTTATGAAGTGCTCAAATCCTATACTAATCCCAGTGGTTCGNAATTACAAGTGACCGAGTACTCCAAGGATTCTAAATGAAGGATAAGGCATTAAGTGTGGTAACACTGTTTACCTCTTCTGGGACTCTACTTTGCTGCGTATTACCTGCAGTGGTGGCCACTATTGCTGGTGGTGCTGCAGTGAGTTCTATGCTCTCAGCGTTTCCATTTTTAATCCCTTTATCTATGAATAAAGAGTGGATATTCCTTATTGCAGCCATATTGATCTCCATTAATGGCTACATGGTATTTAAACCAAATCAGGAAGTTGCTTGCGATGTAGATGAAGGTGAGGATGGATGTGAAGTTACAGGAAGGTTTAACAAACGAATGTTTTACATTTCTGTAACAGTGCTGGCAGTGGGTGCATTTTTTGCTTATGCACTGGTACCAATATTGGTCTATTTCGATTTATANNATAAACATGAAAAATAGTCTTTTGGTCGTTAGCGCTATTGGTACTCTGTTTGCCCATCAACCTGTCATGGATATGGCACCACGTTGGTCAGGAGGTTGGGGATTNCAATTTCGATATGAAACTTTGGGGTCTGATCGAGAGATTGGGAAAGANTATAATGGTTTAAGCAAAAGTTATTATCGAAATACAACCTGGTTTGAAGGTGTTTACACTTGGAAACGATCAATACGTGCTACTTTTAAAATACCTTATCATAAAATAAATAATGAGAGGCAATTAATTGATAGTGCAAACCCAACATTATCTAATTCAGGAATTGGAGATTTGATTTTAGCCNTACCTTTAAAAAAATATTCCAATATGGAACTATCTACAAGNAATTTTGGTCTTACACCGCAGATAAGACTAAAAACAGGAGGCAATACTAATCCTGTTACCAGTAAAAGTGGATATGGTCTAAGTNTATCATACAGTACTGAGAATCCTAAATTTTATCANTTGTATGATGTTTTTGGATGGACATTAGATGATGGATCTAAGATGGTTGGCTTCGACATAAACATCGGTTGGCATCCAATCCATAATAACGAAAATAATAGTGGAGTCTTTGTCATGTGGGATGGAACCTATCGATTGAATTGGGATAAAGATGAAAATTCNGATTCTAGATTATATACTGGTCCTGTAGCTGTATATTATAAGGGTAATATTATGACAAGAATTGATATTAAAATACCGATCAATGAAAAAGTAGAAAAAGCGAGTCTATCTCAAGGAACCATCTTTCAAGCCGGTATTGGATTTGTATTTTGAATTACNAAANTTNTAANNTTAGGAAAAACAAAATGAAAACACTTATNAATATNTTANCAATNAGCTTTTTGATTAGNTGTAGCAATAATAATCAAACAGCTGANCTTAAACTAGATACAATGCAATGNTTGATGTGCTCTATGAAAGTTGAAGANGCNGTNGCTAACTTGGATGGAGTAAAAAAAGTGGAAATTGACCTNAAATCAAAATCAGGNAAGGTNACCTATAAAGCATCTTTAATTGATATGGCAAGTATTGAAAAGGCCATTCAATCTATTGGCTACAATGTGAANGGTAAAGTGGCTGCTTCTGAAGCNTATGAAAAGTTGGAGCTATGNTGTAAGATACCGAAAGAAATTTAATTGCAACCATTTATGTATAAAATAAACTTAATTNTCTTTTNCCTAATCTTAACTGGATGCGGAACTCCNGAATTTAGCTTACCATCNANTTCAGAGGGAAGTCGCTATCCTCGGTTGGCTGCTACACAAAACGGNGGGTTACTCATGTCTTGGTTTGAAAAAACTGATACATTAGAGTGGGCCTTGAACTGGTCAGAATTTNCTGATGGNGAATGGACAGAAAATAAAACCATCACGTCGGGCAAAAATTATTTCGTCAATTGGGCGGATTTTCCTTCGATTTATCATTTTGGTGGTGATACAATCTCGGCCCATTGGCTTCAAAAATCAGGGAAAGGCCCTTACGACTATGATGTTAAAGTAGTGCAATCCACGGATAGGGGTGTTAACTGGTCTAAGCCTCAAACGCCTCACCGGGACGGAATAAAAGGTGAGCACGGGTTTGTTTCCTTTTTTCGAGATATGGGTAATCGGCTTGGAATGGTATGGCTTGATGGNCGGAATATGACTNNNGAAGATAATGGCCATGGCTATGGATCCATGAATCTTTACCANACNACATTTGCATCTANTGGTGANTTAAATTGGGAAATGCGGATGGATGATATGGTTTGTGAATGTTGCCCTACAGCTTCAGCAAGGACNGAGAATGCCTTGATTATTGCCTACCGGAATAGATCTAAACAAGAAGTAAGAGATATTAATATCATTAGATATGCTAATGGTAATTGGTATGAACCTTATGCTGTGAATCAGGATGGATGGAAAATTACTGGTTGTCCAGTNAATGGTCCNATGCTNGCAACATACGAAAATGATATAGCCATTGCCTGGTACACTTCACCCGATGCTACTCCAATGGTTAATGTGGCCTTTTCCAAAGATGAAGGNACATCATTTGAGTCGCCAATTCGTATAGATCTATCTCAGCCCATTGGTCGCGTAGATGTAATATGGCTCAATGAGAATGAGGTCATGGTCAGTTGGATTGAATCAGCCGAAGAGACCACCAATATTGTTTCAACTATAGTTTCTAAGGATGGAAAAGCCCAGAATGCTCGAATTGTTTCTGAGTTACAACCAGGGCGTGTCNCAGGCTATCCCCAAATGGAAATGGTAGACGATCAATTATTTTTTGCTTGGACAGAAGCAGGTGAAGGTGGTGGNGTAAAATCCAAATGGGTTCCAGTTTCNGCATTTCGTTAAAATAGCNCTTTCTATAATGTTGGTCTTTCGTAAATTCGATTCGNCATCATGAGATTGATTTACCTCTGGACAACTCGATTTATNCTNGCCNTGTCAATGGTNGGTATCCTTCCTNTCTCNAATTCTTCNGCCTTTATTCAGGCNCAGTCTAAAAAGAAAAANCCTNCACAGGCATCCAAGTACGCTAAACGAGGTAGCTCAAAAGCNAANAAAAAAGATTATCGTGGTGCCCTTTCNGATTATAAAAAAGCNTACCAGTTGAATCCATCATCTAATTATAAAAAGAAAGTGCAGCAGTTNACCTCTTTGGCTAAAAAGCAAGGNAGTAGNAAGTCCAGNTCAAAGAAACCATCTAAGAAACAAGTNGCCCAAGCATCAGCTTATGCTAAACGAGGTAATTCNAAAGCGAAGAAAAAAAATTATGCAGGCGCACTTAAGGATTTTCAGAGTGCTTATAAACTTAATTCATCTGCCTCCAATAAAAAAAAGATTCAGCAATTACAGTCCATACTTAAAAAAAGTAGAAATACTGTTGCGTCAAAACCGACTAAGGCCAGAGTACCAAAAATGTCGGATATACCTACGATTAGTCCTGTAAAGTATGCCAACGATATTTATAATATTGCCGAAGCATTTGAGCTTAGCTCACGGAACTTGGCAAGGGCGACCAATTACCTTGATGATAAAGCTTCCAAAAAAGTTGAACGTGTTAAGATGCGAATCACTCCAACAACTTCTGATTTAGAAAAAGCAGCAAGAACAGAACCCAATGATTTTAGGAAACAAGTGGATCTTGCGCGCCACTACGAGTCTAGTAGCCGTTTTGAGGATGCTAAAGAAATTTATTTAAGATTGGCTGCTCAGCATTCATATAACGCAGATGCCCATTTTCATTTGGGATCTTTTTATGCCCGCTTTGGCCAAATGAGAAAAGCACGACATTCGTTTGATGAGGCATTGGATGTACAGGTAAATCATCGGGCCACTATTGAAGCTATGGCAACTTTGTTTGGTTCAACTGAAACCCGAGCATTATCTGATGATATTTTAGCCAAATCTGCGCAAAAGGACCCTAGCGGTCCAGCTCAGCGAATGCAAACTATTCGAAAAAGTTTAGACGAAAAGAATTTTGATTATGCAGCAAAGCTAGCTCAAGGTGGACAGGAAATGTTTCCACGGAACAGCGGCTTCATTTTTTTAAAGGGACTTGCTTTCCAGGGTATGGGCGATATGGATAAGGCAAAATCCAGTTACCAGGAGTCTATCAAAAAAGACCCCACACATCATGAATCTTATGTTGCGTTGGGTGACCTTTATTATGGACAGGGTAAGCATGTTTATGCGGCTCTAACTTACGGAGATGCAATTCGAATAGATCCTTCAGATACCGAATCTCGATTCAAACAGGGTCTGAGTTATTTCAATGGGAGTGAATGGGGGAGAGCTGCTGCTTCTTGGGAAGATTTGCTTCATTACGACCCCCATAACCAAAAAGTGCGAGCCTTACTCCCTCAAGCATATTACATACTGGCTGTAGAATATAATCGCGTTGGTGAATCTGGATTGGGTCAAACCTCATTTAGGAAAGCACTTAGTGTAAATAAAAATTCAGGTTTATGGCTTCCGGGATCCATGCAAACTTTAGGTGGTTTTTATCGAGATAAGGGCATGTTCAGAGAATCTCTGGCAGCTTTCCAAGAAGCCATTGAATTAAAACCATCTAATGCAGATACTTACTTGGGTTTGGGAATTACATATTGGAAAATGAAGGAACATGGATTAGCGAAAGCAGCTTGGTCTCGCTCGATGGAATTGAACCCAGTAAATAATGATTCTCGTGGCTGGCTTCTGCTTGCTGGTAAGACTTCTAGCTAGTCTATTATAGTAATTAATTATAAGATTTATGAAGCGTATTCCAAGCTTACCTATTAGCATTTTATCAGTTTTATTATTGGCTATTCCTGCCTGTGAAGATAAAGATGAAAAAGATCGACCTCAAGAACTAGTAGGGACTTGGTTTATGCATGACTCAGATGTTAAAATGAAATTAACTTCAAATATCAATCAAAATGGCATAGATCCTTATGCAAAAGGCGCA
>PAIR01000033.1 GCA_002704905.1 Fidelibacterota bacterium | reverse complement strand
ACGGGGCAAAGAGTTCTCAAGTTCGAATACAGCAACCGGCATTTCCCCGCGGGTTGACCTCATTTTCCCTTCTTTAACCAATTTTAGTGATGGATGGTTAATCTTCTGTGGACTAATAAGATATTTTACATTTAACATTTGCAGAACAGGAATTGCAGCAGCATTTCCCGTTTTGGATAAGAATGTATCGTAACCCCTTAACTTTGCTGNGTGATACCCTCCCACCGATTCTAATCCGAAAGCNGCAAAACGACTTTCACCAAACAAACTGCCAATGGGATAGATTCTAAAAATACTATCGTCATCTTTTAAGAATTGAATGATATCGTCNTCTTTNAAAAANCGATCAACAACACGTTTGGACATCAGTTGNGATCCTCGCCCACTGGAACGATTCGGTTGAATAATTTTAAAATTAACAATTCCAATATCAATGATCGCTAAGGAAACTGTTANCGCCATCAACATCGCTTGAGANACTTTACGATTAATCCAAAGCCAAATAANNACCATNAGTGACCCTGAAAATAGAATCATTAACCAGGCATCATTTAACCACANATTCCATCTAAGATTNNNTAAAGCTTGAGCCGCACGGGGATCCTGAATCATTGGNGGAGAAAAGCTACCCCTTACGACTGATNCAATTGNAGTNNCCCCCAANACCATTCCAATAAAAAATAATCCAATGGCACCGGNAATTNCCCAAAACCACATTGGAATTTTTCCTTCTTTTAACTTTACCAATTCATCCAACCCAAAAGCAGCTAAAACGGCTACATTAAATTGNAGTAAAATGAGTATCATATGGGGAACACGAAACTTATTAAAGTNGGGNAAAATATTGAAGAATAGATCATAAACCAGACTGAAATGCTTTCCGAATGAAATGAATAACGCGAATGCTGATGTAATGATTAAAAATTGGTGAATCATTTCCCACTTTCGGAAAAGACCAATCACAGCTAATAGTAAAATGATGATTCCCATATAATTTGGATAATCTGTGAATGGCATGAATCCCCAATATGGTTGCCCCCCAAATCCAAACGCAGATGGGATGAGAAAAGTTAACATTTCTTTCGGATGAAANGACCAACNAGTTGCATAATTATAATCTGCACCGCCACNCGCTGAACCGCCTCGAACAGAAAATGGTGTGTATTCCATGGCTGGCAAATAAATCAAGAGAGATAAACCAATTCCCAATAAACAGGCAAATATAAAAAGACCAAACCCTTTTCNTAAATTAGCTCTTTCTTCTNCAAAGCGAAATCCATTGATTAANACGAGCAAACTATACGCACCGATCAGCATCCAAGTATAATAAGCAATNTGTGCATGAGCACGTTGAAGTTGAAACCCCAGCAGCAAAGCTAACCATCCAACATTCCAAACGTTNGGNTTTTGCCATAATCGAACCGTTAACCATAAAATCCAAGGAATGTAAGCTGCAGTCATCATTTGGCTTCCATGTCCNANTACAACCATTGTTACCATATATGGNGTAATCATGAATGCAGTGGCACCCAATCCGGCAGCCCATTTTGAACATTTAAAATGCCGAAGCAATAAGAATCCGCCAATTCCTGCNAATAATAAATGGAGTAGCTGAATGATCATTCCAGGGACAAAAAANACTGTAAATAAATAATCCGGAAAGTAGAGTTTAGATATGTGGGTGAAAGCTTCTGCTGATGGCATACCGCTGAATACCCAAGGTTGCCATTGAGGTAATNCATNTNTCTCTTCAGCTAATTTATTTAGCGCCATCCCTACTGATTTTGGCATTAAACTATCCGGTGAGCCAAAGGTCTTCCCGCCAAAGATAATCGGATTAAATAATACACAAACTAAGACCANTAGTATAAGCCCAATTACCACAGTGGGATTTTTCAATAATGTTTTCATCAATTTCATTTTTTAAACGCGTTTTTTAATACNCCCAGCCCAGCTAAAAAATCCCTGTCTTCCGGTTCAAATTTCANGATCCATAGCATAGCACTAAATGANAACACCGAAACCAAACCTACAACCGAAAGTGTCACCAATGTATGATATCCCATAACAAGAGGCTGCACAGCCATCAGTACTCCACATGTAACTATTCCTGCAAGAATGGGCTTCAGTAAATTTTTGCTTAAAAATGATATTTTCAGGATCCAGCGGACTTCAATAACACGGATNAATCCAATGGCTGTAAGAGAAATNAGTGTAGCCCAAGCAGCGCCGTAAATTCCATAACGCGGAATCAGNATCACGTTCATAATGATGTTTAAAACTAATGCTCCCAACGAATTCCAAAGGGCAAGACGCGTATAGCCCGCCATAGTCAGAACTGCACCGGGCGCACTCAAAACGGCCTGAATGAATGAAGCATATGTGAGGATAANCAACACAGGAGCGCTCACCATATAATCCGGGCCGAACAGAAGCATAACCTTGATAGGATAAAGAACAAAAATAAGTGAAATAGGAGCAGCAAAAGTCAGTATCCAACGGCTTACAAGTTTGCANATTCTTGACATTTCATTCACCTTCCCCTTGCTATGCAGTTGGGATAAAATTGGGGCATAAATACTGATGAAAGCAATTAATAGTGCCTGCAATAAACCTGCAGTGCGGGCGGCAGGATGATATAACCCTACTGTAGCCGCATCTGTAAAATATCCCAGCATTAAAATATCCATCCAATGCATGAACGTCTGCAANATGNTTACAAACATAAGGGGAATAGAGAAGGTAAGCATTGCCTTATNAAAGGGAGCAGATAAAACACTTTTGANCGTAACANCAGATAAAGTTTGCAAAAATTTAAATATTAAAATGCTACCGAGAACACCCGAGACGACCATGGGCAGCATGAGGGCTGCTTCTTTAGATATAAACCAGAAGCTAAGAACCATAACCCCGAANAATACAGTAGGTTTCACAATCTGAGTGGTAAGAACCTTGTACTTCATCAGTTTAAATCCTTGTGTAGCAAAAGCAGACACAAGGGTAAATGCGTTGAAAGGCATGGTAAGCGCAAATACAATCAAAACCGTACGCAAAACAGGCGGCTCTTTCAAAAAACTATTTACCAGCCATCCTGATCCAAAAATAANAACAGCCATAACTATCACTGATAAAACACTCGTCATTTTCAATGCTGAGCTAACAATACGCTGGATATGTTCCTTATTCTGTTGAGGATCCAATCGGCTCACAAAACGCATGATGCCCGTTTCCAGTCCCATTTTAGCCAGTACCTCAGCNATCAAAATAATAGAGTTTGCCAAAGAATAGATACCTAAGTATTCAACCCCCACCCAACGTGCCAATAGCGCAGTATANAGGTAACGGTTCACATTNCCATACAGATGACCNGAAAATGTNATCGTNGATTCTTTAGCTATCTTTTGGGCAATATTCATTTATTAATACCCAATTCATAGATTTGTACCTTCTCAAATATTCCTCTCAAAAAAGGACGGAAACCTGTGAAATAAAAGTAAGTTGGGTGTATTTTAAATGTATCCTGTCTGATAATGTGAAACTGCGCACGTTTAAAAAGAAAATTCAGTCTTTTTCGGTGTATTTCGTGAAAGTGGCTCGGCGACCACAAAAAATAAGGTTTGCCAACGGGTGTAGATAAATACAATCGACCATTTTCTAATAATCCTTCTCGTATTTGTTCCAAGCACCAGAGCGGATTATATAAATGTTCAATAATTTCAAATGCCGTAATNACATCATACTTACCTTGAATTTNATCGGTATCTAAATCAATATTTGTATTCCCAAATGCACACCCAAATACCTTTTCCAATTCTACCGTAAATGAAGTTCTGTCTCCAATATCTAAGCCNGAGGTTACNGNATCACAAGTTCCAATAAAATCGAGCGTTTTTGACCACCGGATTGTATTNGTATCCAAATGAGAATATTCGGAATTTATTTTTTTTCTATAAGANTTTATCATTAATCAAAACATTCAGATTCATTACAATTTCGTATTGATATTTGGAAATATNNATACCGATTCNGAGAAAATATGCTCATGCGATCACTGTTCCGTAAAGNCCGTTCAATTTTTCTTTTANACTCTGGGGTGAAAAGAGACGATTCACCTCCTCCTTTCCCCNAAATCCGGCCTTTTCNAGCTCCGTTTCATTTTTCATTAGCTCAAAACATTTTTCTGAAANATCCAAGGGAAGGGNNTCAATCCATAANCCATTTTCGGAACCAATATTGATTCCTTCGGCTCCTATCGGTGTAGTTAAAACAGGNGTTCCACAGGCCAATGAATGCGTCAACTTCATTTTCAAGCCTGCACCGATAAAGATGGGAGCGACAAACAAGNCTGATGANGCAANAAAGGCATCGATATTCTTNACAAACCCATGATAGGTTACGCCTTCGGTTCTATCTGCTTTTTTAATCAATCGTTNCGNTAAGTNTTTTCCAGCAATTTTTAAAATTATTTCTGGATTATTGTTTTTAANTCGAGGNANAATTTCATCCAANAGAATCTCCAGTGCCTGCAAATTTGGTTCCCGGTTGAATGATCCAACAAAACAAATTGAATTGGGTATTTTAGATATTTTATCAATATTCGGAATATTAATTTGGGGTGGAATTACATGAATATTTGTTTCACAACCTAGGTTGGTTAAATACAATTTATCCTCATTTGTTAAAGTAATAACAGCATCAAATTTATTCCCAATTTCTGGTTCCAGTTTCTTTGCGATTTCGAACGATTTCTTGTTAGTTGATTCATCGCTTATCATTCCTCTCTCATAAACNTTTGCAGAAATATCATGAAAAACAATTACACTTGGAATTTTTTCAATTTGCTTNGTGTAATGGTGCATAACATTGTATTCAACCTGAACCAAGTCAAACCTGTTTTNATTTACTAATGTTGAAATNAGGTTTTCCATGTTCTTTCTTTTATACTTGGCAAAAAAGAACGGTTCCTTCCCTTTTAAGTAATTNAACATTGCCACTGAATTTCGAATCCCAGATGATATTTTTCCGATGATCGATTTTTGATTTCTTGGATAAAGNATTGTATGGACATCAATCCCTTTTCTGATAAGGTCACTNGTCATGCTGCGTTCATCAGAATCAATAAAAGAAGCTAATGTGATTTCATGATTTTTTGCCAAGGTTGATATATTTCTAGAAATCAACTGGGCACCTGCGTGACCACTTGTTTCTGAGGGCAGATAAGGGCTAATAAATAGAATTTTCATCTATTTGGTTTCTTAACAACAAATGCAATACTTGAAGAAAAAATACATTTTGAAATTAGTTCTGAGCAAAAAGCCATAATTTTTCCAATAATATTCATACCATAAGGCTGGTTATTTGTAGCCTTAGTAAACGGAAATTCTAGAATGATACCTATCCTTTGGCTTTTAGTATGATATTGATCATAATAAAACCAATCAACTATTTCAAATCCTGATTGCTTGATTAAATTTTTTAAATCTTTCCGGCTATAATAATATTGATAGAATACTCTGTTTTTATTCCGAAAGGAAGGTTTGAATANCTTTAATAATGGCATGGTTATATATTTTCGAAATGTTCCTCTATAAACATTCTGATAAGGAACAGCCACAATNAGAGTCCCATTAACTTTTAGAACCCTATAAGCTTCATTCAGAGCAATTTGGGGGCCTTCCTCAAAATGCTCTATGACACCCATTGATAAATATAAATCAATCGAATCATCTTTTATTGGTAATTCATTTACATCACCTTTTCTTACATCAATAACAGGATCTCTTTTTTTAATAAGTTGTAGAGGTTCTTCAATAAAATCAACACCAATTAAATTTGTGTAGTCTTTTTCACGAAGAAAAAATAAAAACTTACCTAAACCACATCCACCTTCCAACACAACACTCTCCTGATGTGAATTATTTAATATAGCATCAAGCATTATGGGATAATCACTTTTTGCCTCCGCCAATTCATCATCAATTGTGTTATTATCCCAAAAGGAGTGCCAACTCGCATCATCTTTATTTAAATACCATTTAACTGCCATCAGATTCTTATCTTAATTATTGGAGTTTAATTTCGTTTTAGTGGCTATAAAAATTAATAATCAGAAAACGAAAATTGGAAAAACCTTTTAATTAATAACAATAGTTGGATAGTTGGAAGAACGATAAACAATAAATCTATTCTATTCCACAGAATAAAAATGAAATAGAATATATATATATTATTAAATAGTAAAATCACCATATCAACAACTTTTTTATTATTACCCTTTACCGATTGATTATCATCGATATCTTTTAAAATATAATCTCTAATGATGTGCTCTATTTGAGTGATCGCATGGATCAAAATCCCTGAAAAGGCGTAGTAAAATCCATACTGTTCTTGTTGGGCTAATTGAATTCCTAAGGATGTTAATACTATTAACCTAAGGATGTGGTCTGAAACTGCATCCCAATAATACCCTTTTAAAGATGGATTCGTTGGATGGTAAAATCCTATGTTTTTATATCTTGCTAATAGCCCGTCCATTAAATCAAGAATCCACCCTAATTGAAGCAGTAATACGATGATAATTTTATTTTCTTCTAGATTAACAAATATAAGCCATATCGCACCCAGTTCTGATAAGACTGCAAATGAAGTAACCATATTAGGCGTAATAAAAGATGTAGAAATAACTGCGCAAAGAAAATTTGCAATAGGGTAATGGATATTGTTTGTTATGATATCAAAATGTTTTCTAAATAAAGAAATTTCTTTATAATGTTTTATAATTCCCATATCCATGAACTTAAATTTTTTGTCCCAATACCATAAAATGCTTTATATCAACAAACATATCGTTTTCTGTTTCACTAAAATTAGATAACCGTTTATAAGTATCTGAGGTTTGCCTATGACGATCTATGGTATGTTTCTTTTGATATTTATCATTACAAGTATTATTAATCCAATTTATAATACTTTGATTTTTCAAGATAAAATTGTCTTGAGTTACACTTCTATATATAGAAAATAATTGGATAATCTCTCCTTGTGTAGGATAATGAATATTGCGGCCCACTAACCGATCATATTCCTCTGATATTGAATCATCAGGTGGAACGACCTGGGAAAATAAAAAATACCCATTTGGCATTAAACATCTATAAATCTCTGAAAAAGCTAACTCAGGATCATCAATATAGTGAATCACATTTCGCATAAGGATCAATTTGAAATATGAATCATCAAAAGGTAAACAATGAGCATTTCCTAAAATTGGCGTTATTTCAGGATGATCAATTTGTGAAATCATTTCTTTACTGATATCAATACCGGTCAATGGCCCAATCTTTTCACAAACTTTTTCCGCGACTGCACCTGTTCCTATACCCACCTCTAAAATTGGCTCATATTTTTTATCGGGCAACATTCCAAGAAATCTAACCATAAAGTTTTCATTCTTTACCCAATTTGTTTTATTGTATTGTTTGGCTCTTTTAGCCCAATAATTTTCTGAATACCCTTTCATTATTTCTTTTTATTCAAACTTATAGTGAATGAAAATATTAATTCTAAAAGACTAAAAAACATCGCCAATGCTAGTGAAAATGGTATTTGATAAGGTTTTATATGCTTTGTTATCAACTTCATTTTACCAATATTTTTTCTTTTCCACTTTTTAATTGAAAATTGTGTACCGATAGAAGACGAAACTTTATGCCATATTATTGATTCGGGTACAAAAAAAATTTGCCCACCCTGCTTTCTGAACCGAACTGATAAATCTACATCCTCTCCATACATAAAAAATGATTCATCAAACATACCTATCGATTCAAAATCTTCTGTTCGCATACAAACACAACACCCCGTTGCATAATCAATTTCTGATAGTTTAGAGAAAAGTGGACTATCTTTTTTACGAATCCCTATATGCCGAATATATCCATTCCATAAACTAATTTTCCCACCAGCAAACCAAATCAAATCCCTTTGATCAGCGTAATAAATTTTTGGTGCTGACTGTTTAATACTAGAATTGACTTCCATTTCATTTATTAAAGGTTCAACAAAATTGGAATCAACGATGGTATCATTATTTAGAAAAATAGTGTAATCTGATTTATGTTTAACTGATTTAAATCCAGCATTATTTCCTCTGGAAAATCCATAATTTCCCTGTAATTCAATTATTTCAAAATCAGGATATTGATTAGAGATTGCATCAACAGAACCATCTGTAGATCCATTGTCAATTACAACTACATGGGCATTAGGATAGGTAATCTTTTTCAATAAATTCAAACAATCTATAGTGAGATCCTTTCCATTCCAATTAAGCACAAAAATGTTTACAGATTTATCCATTATAAGTCTGCAAGTTCCATTAAAACATTTGTATAGTTAGTCCATGTAAAGTTCTGTTTATATTTTGATATAAATTCAGTGAATTGGGCTGCATCTTCATTGAAAAATTTAAGTATCATTTCTGAGATACCTTCTGGTGTAGGGTCACATACATAACCTGACTTTCCTTCTTCAACAATTTCATGGAGACCACCTACATTTGAAACAACTACTGGCTTATCAAAATGATAGGCAATAGGAACAACTCCACTTTGAGTTGCTGATTTATAGGGTANNACCACAAGGTCAGAAGCACAAAAATACTGANTAACTTTTTCATTNGGNACAAAATCAAATCTAAAATCGATTATATCCATTANATTATTTTCTTNAGCCANTTGNATATATTTNTTTTNATTCCCATAACATTCACCAGCAACTAANATCTTAAANTNTTTCATTCTNTTTTTNAGTAACTTGGCCGANTNNAATAAAATATCCAAACCNTTATAATCTCGAATTAATCCAAAATAAAGNATTANATTTTCTNGNCCCAGTCCAAGCGAATTTCTTGCTTTATCTTTATCAACAGAATCTCCAAATACATCATAAATAGGATGAGGAGATCTTTTATACTTTGGATTNGNTTGTATGGCTTTNAGATCCNCCTCTACCGTATTTGACATCACCATAAATCCATCACAATAACTAAAAAAAGATTTCGTCATTTGATTATCCCACGGTTTTGGTTCATGAGCTGTGATATTATGACAATTCACTATAATTTTCGCATCACAACTTTTTTTTAATCGTTTTGCGATTGAAGTAAAAGCAGGCGCAAAGAATGGCATCCAGTATTGAAAAATGATCAGATCTGGATAGATCTTGTTAATGTCATTTGCTGTTTTACGCCAAGATAATGGGTTCACTGAATTAATCGATTCAGATGCTGGCTCACCATTAAAATTAGAATACTGTGTCTTCCCTGGAAATAATAATTTAGGGTATTGTAGTGAAAATGAGATTCGATGGACTTCATGATCTTTTTGAAGCTCTTGAGAAAGTGAGTGGTTAAACATAGATATCCCTCCCCGATAGGGTGGGAAAGGCCCAACAAGTAGAATTCTCATTATAGGGTTATNTAGCTTCTACGATTTAAGAATCCCTTTCACTCGGGATTCTTTATCTTGATTCGAATTTGCGATCATTTCCCCAACAAGTCCTATAGAGAAAAATTGGATTCCAATTACAATGATCAGAATACCTAACATTAATAACGCCATATGTTTAGCAAAGGGCTCACCCATTCCATATTTCAAATAAAGCACATAAAATTCAATACCGAGACCACCTAAAAAAGTGAAAAGCCCGATTTTTCCAAAAAAATACAATGGACTTTGTGTGTATTTGGATAAAAATAAAATTGAAATCAGATCGAACAAACCATGAAACAATCGTGATCCACCATATTTTGTAATACCATGAATACGAGGACGATGATGTACAACTATTTCCGTCACTTTAAATTTCTTCTGTCCTGCTAAGGCTGGAATGTACCGATGACGACCACCATAGATTTCTAAAGTCTTTACNACTGATTTTTTATAGATTTTTAATCCGCAATTAAAATCATGAATTTGAACACCTGTGAATAACCGTGTGACTAAGTTGAATAACTTTGATGGAACTCTTTTTGAGATTGGATCTTTCCGATCTTTTTTCCATCCCGAAACAAGGTCAAATCCTTCTTCTAATTTTAAAATCAGGTTCGGTATTCCCGCCGGATCATCCTGCATATCTGCATCCATGGTAACAATATAATCACCATTGGCATATTTAAATCCCTCGGCAAGTGCTGCAGCCTTACCATAATTTCGGTAAAATTTTATTAAATTGATGGTTGGATCCGATTGACTCAATCTATTTATAACATCAACAGAACCATCAGTAGATCCATCATCAATAAATAGTATTTCGTAAGGCTTATATGCTAAAAGTACTCGTGTTAGTTCTTCATGCAATTCCTGAATAGAATCAACCTCATTAAAGACCGGTATTATAACAGATATTTTCATGAGTTCACCTTAATTGGGATAACAGAAGTGGGGATATTGCGAATTAAGTGAGGGTATTGTAAATCAAATTCACGATTCATCATGACCATATCAATCTTATACTTCTCATCCTTCATATTGAATGAAACATGTTCAATCAAAGGACCAAAGGCTGTCTGCCCAGAACGAAACTCAATCCCACCAGATACTTTTTCTGACTGTGATTTTATTTGATCAGGCTCCGAGAATACAGGAGGGATACTTCCCCATAAAAACGTCCGAAGTTCTTTCGGCTGTATCATTTCAAAAAATGGGAGCGAAATTAAGATAGATGCTCTATCGTATCGACGATTATTAAGCATATCCCATGCATCAATATCTTCATTCTTTAATATTATAAAAATTGTTTTCCGTCCAATCAAATCTTTGAATTGAATGTAGGCCGTATCTCTTGAGGATGTAAATGTAAAGTTCAAACGCCCTTTCATTTCTCCCTCAGAAAGGATATACCCTTTTCCTCTACAAAATTTCTTGTCACTCAAATCAGGATAGACCAATTCAGGTTTAGTCTCAAAAATTGGCTTCGATGTTGTGGAACAACTAATCATAAATAAAACAATTATTGAAATGGGAAATAGTTTATTCAAGAGAAACTTTTTCCTTGAGTCTCAGATTATCCTTATCTAAAGCTAAGGCACGTTTATATAAATCTTTTGCATCAGCATATTTATTATTTTTCATTAATATATCTCCCAAATGTTCAAGAACTATAGCATTATTATCTACAATTTTTACTGAAGCTTCAATGAAGGATTGGGCTTTTTCCATATTATTTAGTTTGAAATATATCCAGCCAATGGTATCGAGATAGGAGGCATTATCTGGTTCAAGTTCGATGGCTTTCTTAGCTAAAGTCAAAGCCTTATTAAGTTCGGTATCTCGCTCTACTAAACTGTAAGCATAATTATTAAAGGCTTGTGCATCAGAACTGTCTGTTTTTATCAATTTTAGATATATCTTATCTGATTTATCGAATTGATCAACTTCATCATATAAAATAGCCAAAGAATGAAGTACATTTTTCGAATCAGGTTGAATAGTCAAGGCATATAAATAATACTTTTCAGCTTCTTCATATTGTTTAATCCGATTATTACTCAGCCCAAGTAAATATTGTATCGAAAATATTTCATTGAAAGTATCAGAAACAGGAGCAAGTAAATCTATGACAGCTTCAGAGTTATTTTGATTCATATATACCAAAGATCTACTATAATATCCTCTCCAATCCTCAGGAAAATTCGCTATTAGCTCATCTCCCAAATAAGCTGCTTTCTTTATGTTATTTTCATCCATATAAATATCAAATAAAGAAAAATAATAATTTGGGTTCTCAGGTGAAGTCTCAACTGCCGATTCCAGCAAAATCATTGCCTCCTCTTTATCTCCCTTTCGGAACAATAGNAGACCCAATTGATTATTTCTTTCAGATAAATCGCCATGTTTTTTGTTTAAAGAGGCGATAAAAGCAATTCCTTCATCATAAGATTTTGTCCGAGATACCATATCAACATAAATTGATAAAAACCTAGGTTGGCTTGGATCTGACTCAGCTAACTGTTTAAAAATGGTTATTGCTTTTTCTTCATCCTTTAAATAGATAGCAAACTGTCCAGCTGTTTCCAGTAGTTCCAATCGATCTGGTTCTAGAGTAAAGGCTTCAAGATAAAGTCGCATAGCTCCTTCAAAATCCTGGTTCACTTTTTGCAATTCTGCTAAAGCAATNAGATATCTGGATTCGTTTGGATTTAATTTGTTTAATTTTTCAAGGGGTACACGAGCGGCTTCATATTGTTTCTGGAAGATATGTTGATCTGCCAACATTTGTAAGGCTTGTTCATCCTTAGGATCAATATTGATTGCAATAGATAAATGTTTTTCTGATAATTTCTGTTTGTTCAGGTTCCAATAGCATTCCGCAATGGCTGTATGGATTGCACCCACATTGGGGTCTAAATCTAGGGCCTGTTGAAATTCTATGATTGCCATAGCGAAGTCACCTTGGGTCATAAGTATTTGCCCATCCATAAAATGACGTAAGCCTTCTGGGTNCGGTGTTTTTTCCTTTTTCTGAACTTCCGTGACAGTNNGTNCAACCGCTGGGCGCTTGGCTACTATACCTTGACATCCAATCAAACAAAGGATAAGTATAAAGAGGATCTGTNGTTTTATNGATTTCATATCTTTTTTTTANCAGCAATCTAACAATTTAAGTTTACCNNTTGTTNCAACTTCGNCCGATTATTTTATTCATTTTTTGCGATTGTGACACCGTTACCACCATTNGATTTTGTTTTATACATCGCCTTGTCCGCCTTTGAAATTAATTCACGTACCTGTTCCGCATGCGTTGGAAATCCAGCCATGCCTGCGCTTATCGTAATATTTGCAGAAATTCCCCCTTTCANNAATGTTTTATTAGCGATGTCTTCAACAATTCTTTCTGCTAAAGGCAGACANTCTTTAACATCTGTGTTCACTAGTAATAGAGCAAATTCTTCACCACCATAACGACCCACAACATCAATGGCGCGTACATTNTCAGCAATAATATTACTCACTTCTTGCAAAACATAATCACCATACAAATGGCCGTGGTTATCATTGATCAATTTGAATTTATCNAAGTCAAAAACCACTAATCCAAGCATGTGNTTGAAACGACTTGCNCGATTAANCTCTTCATCAAAACGATCCAAGAATGTTTTGTGATTGAGTAAACCAGTTAAACCATCATGCATAGCTGTTAAATTCACTCGCTCATATTCTTTTTGCCAATTCANAATATTACTNACAGTTCCACATAATAATTCTAATAGTCGCGAATCTGTATCTGAATATTTTTTCGATTTTANACGCTCCAAAGTTACTGCACCAATTGAATNATTATTNACNTGAAGAGGNATACTCAATACTGACATAAAATTAAACGNATCTCTATCATTNGGATAAAATCGATTTATTTCGGGTAANTCATCAAACCAAGTATTTGAATGAATAANTTTATTCTCGTTTATNGCNAANCCATGAAGGCTATTTTGAAGCTCAAAATCTTGNCCTTCATCTGCATCATCATGAAGGCCNTCAACCAATTTTATATTNCCATTCTTTTTATCTNCATCNGATAAAANTATGGTTAGTTTGTCATATTGGAAAAATGCACGACANATTCCNCGGATTGATTCAAATAACTCTGCTTCGTCAGATTTAACCTCTAATTGTTCAAACAAATTAGTTACACGAGAATTAAAATAATTATCCACCATGATTGACTCCATCTGCTCAAGATCAGTCATCCCATGTGTTATAATTTCCCCCAGTTTTTCGATTACATGTTGATCCTGTTCGTTGATAGAAGAAAAATGATCTGCATAAACAAGAATGCAACCAACGATTTTTCCCGAATATAAAATGGGAAATCCTAAAAAAGTCTCACTTCCTCGCCATATTTTTTCGCCTAATATTTCTTTCCAACCTTCGTTCTTTTTATTCTTTTTGATAATAGTTGACTTCTTATGTGATAATATTTCGGATATAATATTATTTCCTTCTTCAACAAATTCTATAAAATCTGCACTGGAGCTATGCTGTTTTGTATAACCATTGACTTCTCTATCAATCATATAAATCCCTGTCGCATAATTACTATTTACCACAGATACAAGATCAACAACTTGTGCAATGAGTCGTTGATAGTGCGATTTAACTACAGTTGAAAATGAATTTGATTTTATATCTTTTTGGTTTTCNACTATTTCTTCTTGATCCAATGATTTTATTTTATATAAAGTTGGAAATGCGAACGAAATGAACACCATGACAAGTCCACCTATCGCAATTCCTTTAAGAATAGAAAATGATATATTATCCTGATTTGGATATATAAAAAGAAACAAAATAAGAAAAAAAAGTACAAGAACGGCTATTTGTCGTTTAAATTTCATGGTAAAAAGTAAAAATCCCTACAGTGAAATACATCAACTAGAGGGATTTATTTGAAATTATTTAATTTGGGCGATTTATCGTTGTTTTTTTACGAATTTAACATTGTCATCCAAACGGAAATTTTTCTTGTTATTGATCGTCGTATCAGCTGAATCAGTCTTTGTTTCATTTGAAACTAATATTGGTGTTTTATCTGTGACTGGATTTCCTCCAAGATTTGCTGGTGTACTAGTAATATTTCCAGTAAAAGCTGGAGTGGTATTTTCTAATAGACTATTATCCGGCCAGAGATTAACACCAACACCGATAAAAGAAGCCACTAATACGGCCATCAAACTGGCATAAAGAGGTGTGAATCCAAATATGGATTTTGCTGGTCTTTCTACAATTCTTTTAGATGGACGGTTCTTTTCAAATTCAATACGTTTAAATAAATTAGACATAAACACACTGGATGTTTTGAGATCATTCAATCCTTTTACGGATTGCATCGTAGAACGAATGTTATTAACCAATGCTTTTGAATCCGGATTAGAATCCATGTAAGATTCAAACGCTTGTCGGTCTGATAAATTCAGATCATTTTCGATGTATGCTGAAATGGCAGCTTCAAATTGATAGCGATTCATTTATATAATATCTCCTATTTCAAATCTTTCAGTTCTTTTTGCAATTGTATACGGGCTCGATTTATTCTGGATTTCACTGTTCCCAACGGAACATCTACAATCTTACTAATCTCTTCATAAGAAAGTTCCTGTATATCTCTAAGGATAGTTACGGTTCTAAAATGCAGAGGTAGTTTTTGAATAGCAGCCTGAATTTTGTTTTCTATATATTCACTTTGGGCTAATTCATCAGTATCAGGTTCAACCGCGGGCAATTCATAATCCCTTTCCTCAGGGCCCATTTGACTAAGATATGTCACCTTACGAGTTTTTTTCTTTCGCAACTCTGTTTTAGCTAGGTTGGCTGCAATTGTATATATCCAAGTGGAAAATTTCGCAATATTCTTGTAATAGTGTTTATGGGTATATAGCTTGATGAGCGCATCCTGTACAATATCTTCAGCCTGTTCCATGTCATTCACATAACGGTAAATAAAGGACATTAAACGGTTCCGAAAACGATTAACTAATTCCACATAAGCCTGCTCATCTCCTTCTTGGAAACGGGCAATGAGTTCTTCGTCTGTATAACTGAATTGTTTATCCATTACTAAGGGTTGCGTAGAGAAATTCGGTAATAGCTGATTCATCATTAATTCGAGACGTCTTTAATTTCGCATCAATCTGCCCTAATCGCTTAAGGGCAATGGTGATCTCTTTATTTGAAAATTGTTTTGCATAATGCTTGAGTTGCCGGTTTACACTAGGTGATAGTCTAGTATAACCCTTTTTGACAGAATTTGTTCCATCAGAAATTTTAATAAATAAAAGTTCTTGAAAAAATTCCGTAAGAGGATATAATAAATTAATCATAGTCGTATCTTGTGAAACCATTGTTCTTCCAAGTTCCATNGATTCTTTTAATCTTCTTTGTCCAAGGAAATTAAAAAATTCATACTGCCTAAATTTTCTTTTCCAACCAGAAAATTGGGTAATGTCTTCTTGATTTAATTCTTTTGAATCATCCANTAAAATTGAAACTTTATCAATTTCATTTTTTAAATGGCTCAAGGAATCACCGGCAATTTCTATAAGGGTATTAATANTCGGTTTGGAGACCTCATAAATACCATTTTCCTTTAAAAAAAATTTTGCCCAATTAATCATATCACTTTCAAAAGGGGTAGCNCAGGAAANGGGATTAACAACTCTAACCAGTGATTGTATGAATTTATTTTTTGCACCATATTCATTTTGAATAAAAACAAGGGTATTGAGATCAGATGCTTTCTGACAATAATCTATCATCTCATCTCGTACTTTTCCTTTTAGAGCATTTGGATTCCTAAGGATAAATAATTTTTTTGAATTGAATAAGTCTGTTGCCATCAATTGATCCATAATTTCATTTGATCNCATTTCATCAGGAATCAGTATCATTTTTTCAACTTTATCATTCCCAAATAAACAATCTGTTATTTTCTGTATAAACCATTGTTGTAGAAATTGATCCTCTCCCATAAGGAAATAGAATGGAGANATTGCATCAAATTNTAGCGCTTTAAATGCNCGGTTATATGGTATAATATTGAGCCTTATACTNGCCATTTTATATTATAACCAACGTTAGAAGACCAATCAAGATACAGTAATATCCAAATAGATGGAATTTACCGCTTTCTAGTAAACCAAATAGCCATTTAAGAGATAAATAACCAATAATAAAAGAACTTAGAAATGCAGCTATTAAAGATGATGCGGGAATTGTCATTGTAGAAAATGAAGTGTCCATTAGAGTCAAAATTCCTGCACCGGTAATAGATGGAATTGCAAGTAAAAATGAGAATTTTGCAGCCTCTTTTCCCGATATACCCAATGCTAATCCCATGCTGATTGTCATTCCAGATCGAGATATTCCCGGAATGATTGCAATCGCCTGAGATAAACCAATCAAAAATCCTTTTCTTATAGTCATTGTTTCAGACCTTTGAATCAATTTTTGAGAAAGAAAAAGTATCAGTCCTGTAAATATAAGTGAGATGGACACCAAATGAATCGATTCAAACAACACTGAAATAAATGATTTACTCGTCAAACCGACAACGACTGCAGGTATCGTCGCGATAGTTAAATAAAGAATATATTTTTGCGTTTTTATGTCTCTTATTCCAGATATTAATTTAATAATATCAGTCCAAAAAATACAAAATACACTCAATAGGGTTCCCAGATGGGTTATGACTTCAAACTCATTTCCAGGTAATACAATCCCCAAAAGGGCTTGCCCAAGTACCAAATGCCCTGAACTGCTGATAGGAAGAAATTCAGTTATACCTTGAATAGCGCCAAGTGTTATTGCATCTAATAGTGTCATTTGATTTGAAAAGTGAAGAAGAATTTATTAGGAAGGATAGAGAATCAAAAGGATGACTGTCGCCAACCGGAAATAGCAACCATTCGGCCAGTTTCTTGGCCATCACGTCGGTAGGAAAAAAAATATTCTTTTTCGCAACATGTGCATTGATTATCCACCAAAATATTTTTTCCCAATAACCCATTCGCCAACATTTGATCCTTTACAATATTTTTCAAATCCAACATCATTCGATCATTTTTTCCTTTGATTGAATAAGTACGGTCAAATTGGGCTGTGACTTCCGGACCAACCTCAAAACAACATTGACCAATAGATGGGCCTATTATAGCCATAACATCCTTAGCATTATCTCCATAGGTTTCCATTATGTGAATTGCATTTGGTCCAATACATTGAGCTGTTCCTCTCCATCCAGAATGAATCATTCCAAATTGATGTGATATTGGATTAAATAAGAAAAGTGGAATACAATCAGCCACTTGAATACTTAAAACTACATTTTTCACATTTGAGATTACTCCATCCGTTTCTTTTAATAAACAAGCAGAATCCACCATTTTAACCCTCTTGGAGTGTACTTGATTCGGTATCACTAATTCATTAACATCAAATCCAAGATTAGTTGTGAAGACTTTTCGGTTTGTTAGGTTAGCATAGTCTTGATCTCGATAAGAAATAAATGCATTAAATCCATCTACGCCAAAATGATCAGAATAATCAATATAATTCAAAAATACACTTTAAGGATTTTGAGGTAGAACCAATTGGAGAGAATCGCCTTGGAATACACCTTGATGGATAAATCCTTCTCCATCAAACTCAAGGAGTTGAAATGCTGAGTTTACTTGTTTATTTAAAACTGATGGTGAATAATAAAAACCTTCACCAACATGGAAATTGATATTTTTCAGAGATTGGTTTAAAGACTGTCTGGATTGGTTCTCAAGATCAATTGCAATTAATATTTTTGCTGTATTGTATCCACGATAATATGCATTTAATTGATCACCCTCATAATCAATTGAATCTACCTTATGATGAAAAAAATTTGTCAAGAGTGAAAGCCCTTTCAAATGAGGACCAATATTATCTTTTTGTAAAATATTAAGGTTTTGCCAATTTCCATTCCCGATTAATTTTGCATCTAAATTATACATGGGAATTTGGGGACCAATAAATTCCAGATCGGACTTATTGATCGGCAGGTAAATAGCTTGAATAGTGTTTAGATATACTTTGGAAGAATCTGAAGTGGTCATTTTCTTTTTTTTCTGTTTTGGTAGATCAAAAAAATCTTCTGCTGAAACGTCAAAGAGAGCATCTAGACTATCAATATCCATACCTAAGGCTTCATCATAATTTTCTTCTTTTGGCAAAAGATCAAAAGCTACTTGTCTCAAAGATTTAAATTGTCGTTTAAGATTTATCGGTTCGCCAGAATACCATTCTGTTGCCACAACATTTGAACCGAGATGGTCTAATTCTCTAATAAATGAATCGGTTTGAATTTCGCCATCCTGATTTGCGGGTGCAATAACTGCAATATTACTCAGACCTAATTCACTCACTATGTAGCGAGCAGCCATTCTTCCTTGCATAGCAAGTGTAGAATAAAAATGAAAACTCTTATTATAGATCTTACTCAGGTCATCTCGCTGAAGATTAGTTAAAATAATCGGAATATTGGTTGAACTAAGTGCACTGGTAACAGCTAGTGATGCTTGATCATCCAATGGACAAATTAATGCTTTAAGCTGATTCATCTTTTCGAGATTTTGTGCTTGCATAATGGCCTGAAGATTAGTGCTGCGACTATCTTGCACTAAAATAGACAACCGTTGCTTTGTTTCTCCTACGGATTTTTCACCTTCATAAAATCCAGTAAGAAAAGCTTCTCCTTCTTCAATTTGATCGCCGGAAAGCGGTAGTACAATACCCACCATTAATACCGGTGAGGATGGTTTATAAGATGCACGAAGTAGATTTTCAAAGAATAATGCATATATATCAGGTAGGAATGTTGGGTCAACCTTGTTTAATGTGATTGCAGCATCATCGGGACGACCACTCAAAATTTCTGAATTAGCTCTAGCAATTAAATGAATATTTCTAAATTTTGGATTTGGTTCAAGAATTAACAGTTCATTCAAGAGTGAACTGGATAACCCAATTTGGATTAGTTTTAATAATTTCATATCAATCTTTTGAGAGTATTCAGGGTTAATTGATAAACTTTTTGATCGATGATACATACGGTAGGCAGAAGAATAATTTGTCTCATTCACATATAAATCACCCAGGCTTTCCATAACATTTGCCAAGTATTTACTTTTAGGAAACTTAGTTAGAATCTTACTTGAAGTTTCTCGCGCTTTTGTATTCTTATTAAATCCAACCTGTGACTTTAGCAATAAAAGTAATACTGGCTCCTCAAATACTCCTGGTTCATTCAATAAAATCTGATTTAGAATGGTTTCACTGGTTGCATATCGACCATTATTATAATTTGATAAGGCCTGGTTGAATTGTCGTTCAAGGACTTGAGATTGAATCCAATTTTGGCCTGAAGTCAGGCTAAATAAAGAGAATAAAATGGCTATTCTTAATATTTTCATTTCTTTAAAGTTAATTCTTTTAAAACCCACCCATCAGGATCAACGACTCCCAATTGAATTGGTTTTTGATCAAAATTGAATTTGAAAGAATTTTTTCTCTGGTTTATCTCAACTGCCCTACAATCATCCAACCAACACACTTTGGAGGGTATTTTGAATATTGGCCATTCCTCTTTCTGGGTTTGTAAAATTGTAACTTCTAAAATGCCTTTTGTTCCAGATTTTGAATACCAAGTCTCTTCATAGGATAATTTTGGAAATCCAGGCTTGTAAATCCACTGATCAAAAAACCAATCTAATTGTTTTACTGAGACATCTTCCATCATTTTCTGAAATTCTTCAGTTAAGACGGCCTTATACTTGTATTTTTTATAATATTTACGAATTCCTTTGAAAAACAGTTCATTACCAAGATATCCCCGTAACATGTGTAGGACCCAACCTCCTTTTGGATAATTATTTGAATTTAATAATTTGAATAAATCTTTTTCATTCACATCAATGATTGGTTTATTAGTTATTTCTGATTTAATCACCCGCTTACGACTACTCTCCATTCTTTTTTGGAATGATTGATTTCCATCAGCATATTCAAAAAATAATGAACCAAAATAGGTGGCAAACCCCTCAGATAACCATAGATGATGCCAGTCAGCCTCAGTTACAGCATCGCCAAACCACTGGTGGGCAATTTCGTGGGAAACGGTACCTTCAATATTCCTTCCTTGCGAAATCGCGTTTTCTGAATAGAAAATTGCTGAAGCATTTTCCATACCACCAAATCGCGTAGATGACTGCACGTTGGCTAATTTTTCAAAAGGAAATGGACCAACCGTTTTTGTAAAATAATCTACCATTTCAGCCGCCCGTTTGAAGGATGGTTTTGCCTTATCAACATCTTCAGGATAAACCCAATAGGTTACTTCAATACATTCATCTTTTCTTTGGGAAGCAGGTGCCTCACCACAGGCAGATAGCCCCACAGAACGTATTTCCAAGTCACCAGCACCAATTACCATATTATAAGGAGAAATAGGTACAGTAACCTCCCAAGACCAAGTCATTCGATCGCCTTTGGGGCCAATAGCATCAGCAGGTGTTTTACTTGCATTACCTTTTAAGTACCCATTAGCAATTACTTTCCATTCCACAGGAGCATGGATTGAGTAATTAATTGTTGCTTTATCTGCTGGATAATCAATGGAAGGAAGCCAGAACCGAGTACGATTGGGCCAGTTATCCACAAATGCAGTTCTATTCCCATGCACATTTTCACCTAAGATTAACCCATCATCTGGAGTACCAGAATAATGAATCTTTATAGTCACTGTATCGCCAAAATTAAATCCCTTAAGATTCTGTTCAATTAGCCCCTTTTCATAGATGTGCTTTGTGAGCAAACCATTTACTGAAAGAGACTGGATTGAAAGACCTGTAAAATCTAACCTCATATTGGGATCATCTTTCATCACTTCACATTTAAGATAAACAATTCCTTCGATCCAGTCAGCTGAATTCCCCAGTCCGATTTCTACATCGTAGTGTAGTACATTCAGATCACCTTGGTAATCATTCTCTGATGGAGCAACCCCTGCTTGAATTGGGTTAGGTTCTTGAGCGAGGATAGGACAAATAAAGAAAACCGATATAAAAAAATATAATCTATTCAACCGTGGTACAGTTAGTTACAGAGTGAGTAAAAAACTCAAACCATTTATGTGTTTTGATTATGTAACTATCTATCATAGTAAAATGAAAGGTACTGAATTTAATGTTAAGAATATCAAGAATTTTAGGATTGAGTGGA
>PAIR01000032.1 GCA_002704905.1 Fidelibacterota bacterium | reverse complement strand
TCTCCCAATCTAGTCTCTCTTTAGATTTATATCTTTCATGAGATCCAGATGTAGAATGACCTAATGGTTGAGTTAATTCAGTAGCATGAATAATTACTGGTACATGATAATTTCTAGCAATATTTTCTGCATAGGAATATGTCTTCATAAGAGAGGAATAGTCCCATCCTTTTACTTCAAGTATTTCAATTCCAGATTTATTCTTGGTTAATTTAAATCCACTCAAAACTTTAGAAATACTTTCTTTAGTTGTATGATATTTATTTTCAACAGATATTCCATACCCATCATCCCATATACTAATTATCGCAGGTATTTGCAATACACCACATGCGTTAACTGCTTCAAAAAAGACCCCTTGACTTGTACTAGCATTTCCAATGGACCCCCAGACTATTTCATTTCCATTATTTGAAAATTTACTTGAATTTTCAATTTTATTATATCTATAAATTTTTGATGCCAAACCAAGTCCAACTAATCTTGACATTTGTGTTGCAAGAGGGGATACATCTGAAATATGATTTTTTACATTAGTCTGATTTATCCATTCCTTAGAGCTATTAATCATTTCAGACAAGAAATGACCTGCCATTTGTCTCCCCCCTGACATTCTTTCATAAATAACATCTGCATGACCATAAACGGTAGAAAATATCTCTCTTGGCGAAAGTAATTCTTGAGCTAGAAGTAGTGTTCCATCTCTGTAATAGCCTGATCTATAATCACCATTTTTAAAAAAGTGACTAAGAACAATTTGGGGAAGTTCTTTACCATCTCCAAAAATTCCAAACTTACCTTTACCTGATAGAACATCTCTTCTTCCCATAACACTTATTTCCCGGCTTAAAGAGACAGTTCTGTAGTCATTAATGACTTTTTCTTTGAATTCTTTTAGATTTATTTCTTCTTGAGTTTTCGAAAGCATAGGATTAATAAAATTACAAATATTATTTGCATTTGTGTTTTTAGAACCATTTTCTAGAAAATAAATTAATTAATGAGTCAACTTCATATGAAAGAACAAATCTGATTTTATTATAATATCTATAATCATCAATCTCTATTCCATTTGAAGAGCTTATTGGAAAGTATAGTTCAAAAAAGTCAGGAAGAAGGTTTAATTTAATTCCTGTGCCATAAAAATTTCTTTTCTTTTGGTTTCTATCTTTTAGTATACCCAGATCTAAATAACCTTCAAACCACTTCCATAAACCTATGTTTATATTAGTTGCAATCATAAGATCATTTGATTTTGGGTTTTCGAAAATAGATTTAAAACCACCACCCGCCATTATAAACTGTTGACTTAGTAATCCTGTTCTTTCAGATCTACCTAGATATTCATCAAGGAGTAAATAACCATCAGAACGACCAAGATAATTTCTAAAATTATCATATGATTTATTATTCCATAAAAATTTCCCAAAGTAAAATCTAAACTGAAATTGTCTATTGTTTTTAAAAAGCTTTCTATAATCAAAAACAACACTAAGCTTACCAAAATTATCTGATAATCTAGTATTTGCAGAAGTTCTCAGATATTTACTTATACCTATATCTGAATAAGTATAACCTAAGTTATATACTGTATAATTCTCTAATTCATTAGGTTTTTTTTCATAAACATCTTTATCAACACTAAACATTGAGAATGATAGTAGTTTTTTTACATTAGATCTTAGATTATTGTTATCTCTAAAAAACATTGAGACTGAAGGTGAGAAAACTTGATATCTAAGATTTTCTTTATAATGATTTGTTATGTAGAATAAATTAAATATTGTAGAGTAGTTGTTGGTGTTTTCGTTTTGCAAATTATATGTAACCTTACTTGAACCAACTAAAGTATTTTCTTTTGAAGAGAATTGAGGTAGTAGTTCAAAATTAAATGCTTTATACTTAACACCTGTGTTAAATATATTTAAACCAGGAGAAACACCATCATAATAATTATATGTAAACTCAGGTCTTAAAAAAATCTTTTTATACTTAGGGTTTTCAATATCCCCTAAAAACAAGAATTTAATAGGTTTGGAACCATTATTTTTTAAATAATACCAATTATTTGATTTATTTATTTCAGGAAGTTCAATAATAGGGTTTACTGCAATGTAATCAGCATTTAGATTTGGTATTTTCTCTTGAAGGTAGTTATCACTCCATTTAGAGAAAAGTATAGAATCATTTTTAATTAATGAGACATTATATGGTATAGATTTATTATTTTTCTCAGATACTTTATAAGTTATTTCATTAGAATTATTTAACACATCAATCCCTAGATCTAATGATTGTCTTTTTGATAAATATTCATCTATAAACCAGTCAATATTTTTATCTGTAGATGTCTTTAAAGCCAACTCTATATCATTAGACTTTAATGAAATATTTCTTAATTTATCAATTACTTTTTTAAAGTTATCTTCTCCTATATAACTCTCAAGGTATAATAAACCAATTCCTGTATGATATGGTGAAGAAATATTATAATTTGCTTTTGTAAGTGTTTCTCCAGATTGCAGATCAGTTTGATGAAGATTTAATCGTTGTATAGACTCATAATAGTGAATAAATAAATCATTGAAACGTATATTAGATAATTCATAATTTCTTAGAATTTCAAAACCAGATAACCTTCCTAAATATCTGACGTTACCGTGATATTCATCTATATACTTACTAACAAGAAAGATTGACAAACCATTATATATATAATGATTTTTTCTTTTATTAACGTTAATTTCTTCATTTATATAATTATCAATAGATGATTTTAGAAAAGTAATTTCTTCAAGAAAACTTTTTGAAAATGGGCTTAAGAAATTAGGAAGTTCATTTAATCCATAGAATGGATTTCTGTCATAGTCATTTTTAGTTACTAATAATTTATCAATATTAGATTTAGGTAAATATCTTTCAATAAATGATAGAATTCTATTTACTTTAACAGTTGCATCTATTTCATCAGAGTCAGAAAAAATATCCGTCACTATATTAAACTTTGAATTAATAAAGTTTTTAAAGGTATTTTCCTTTTCAATAATTAATTCTATCTCTTTGATATTTGAACCACTAAAAGTTATTTTTTTTGAATTATTATCTATTTTATTCTCAAAAATATTATTGAGATTTGAAACTGAATTATGAGTTTGAGGTATTTCAAAGTTTATTAGATAATTAGATTTTTGCAATGATTGATCATCTAGGTTAAGATTTGAGTGTTTTAGCCAAATGTCATTACTAATTGCAGAAATAGAGATTATCCAGTTTTTTAGATAGTAATCTGAATTATTGCCATAACCATAGCCTGTAAATCTTTTATCTGGTATTTTAATTGAATATTTCAAATAAATTAATTCAGATTCATTAGGTTTAATTTCTTTATTAAGTAATATTTTAATGATATCATTATTCGTTGTGAGTCTAGACCAATCTAGATTGATGGAATTAATTTGAACTTCATTAAGGTTAGTATAACCTCTTCTGTTTTTTGATGCAAATGAAAAACTTCTATCATATTCATCTGTTATTCTAGAGGCAAGATTAGATTCATTATTTATATATGAATTTGCCCAATCCTCAAGATATATTTCGGAAAGATTTTTATTAGATATATTTTTAAACTTTATTGATTGTGTAACTTCAATAATATTTTTTTCTATATCTAATTTTGCGTCAATATTATAAGAATGTGTTTCCTGAGAATAAACATCAGTAGCTAAAAAACTAAACAAACAGATAATGTGAAATAATATTTTATTAAAGATGTTATTCATTATTTAAATTCTTTTGATAGATATTTAGCTGTATATCCTTTATTATTTTCAATAATTTCTTTTGGAGAACCATAGTCTATAATTTCACCGCCTTTTTTCCCACCTTCAGGTCCCATGTCAATTATATAATCAACTTGTTTGATAACATCCATATTATGTTCAATTATAATAATNGTATTTCCTTTATCTACTAATTTATTCAAAACATTTAATAATACTCTTATATCCTCAAAATGAAGNCCTGTAGTTGGCTCATCTAATATATATAAAGTTTTCCCTGTATCTCTTTTAGATAATTCACTTGNAAGTTTAATTCTCTGAGATTCTCCACCTGATAGTGTAGTTGAAGANTGACCTAATCTTATATAACCTAAACCTACATCTTGTAGTGTTTTTAATTTATTAGCTATTTTAGGAATAGGNGAGAAGAATGAANATGCTTCAGANACANTCATATTTAAAACATCTGATATTGATTTGCCTTTATATCTAATCTCTAAAGTTTCCCTATTAAATCGTTTACTAAAACAAAATTCACAGTCTACTATAACATCTGGAAGGAAATTCATTTCAATAATTCTTTTTCCAGCACCCTTACATTCTTCGCATCTTCCTCCTGTAACATTAAAACTAAATCTTCCTGGTTTATATCCTCTTATCTTAGATTCTATAGTTTCTGTAAATAATTTTCTAATTTCTGAATATACACCAGTATAAGTGGCTGGATTACTTCTTGGAGTTTTCCCAATCTGCTGTTGATTAACTTCAACAACTTTATCTATATTTTTAATACCTTCAATATTTTTATACTCTAAAGGTTTTTTAGNTCCACTATATATAATTGAATTCAAAATAGGGTATAATGTTTCATTNATAAGAGATGACTTTCCACTACCTGAAACACCTGTAACNGCAATCATCTTTCCTAATGGAAAAGAAACCTCTATATTCTTTAGATTATTACCGTTACATCCAGATATNTTAATTTCATTGCCATTCCCNGATCTTNTTTTANCAGGAATTTTTATTTTTTTTCTATCAGTTAAATAATCGGATGTTAGNGTNCTAGCTTTAAGTATTTTATCTGGNGGGCCCTCATATATAATTTCACCACCTCTTAANCCAGCANTTGGACCAAGATCTATTATATGATCNGCATTTAAGATCATTTCCTTATCATGTTCAACAACAATTATTGAGTTACCAGAATCTCTTAAAGTTTTTAATGAATTTATTAATTTAATATTATCCTTTTGATGNAAACCTATACTAGGTTCATCAAGNATATAAAGAACACTAACTAATTGAGANCCAACTTGAGTAGCTAATCTAACTCTTTGNGCTTCTCCACCTGAAAGAGATTTAGATGATCTTGATAAACTTAAATATTCTAAACCAACATCCAATAAAAAATTGATTCTAACCCNTATTTCTTTAATGATTTCCTCTGATATCTTATGATCTTTATTTGATAACTTACCATCCAANGCTTCAAACCATTGACTTAACTCAATTAAATCCATATTTGACAAATCATTAATATTATTATCATTTATTTTAAAATACATTGATTCCTTTTTAAGTCTACTTCCATTACATGACTTACATGTATTTTTATCTAGAAATTNAAGTGCCCATCTTCTTANGTTTTTTGATTCATTATTATTTAATTGATCCTTAATAAAAGTTTCTATACCTTGATAATCAATATTATATTCTCTTTTTAAACCAAGTTCCTTAGAATTAATAGNAAAATTTTTCTTTCCNCCATTTAGTATAAACTCTAGACCTTCATTAGGTATATCTTTTATAGNATCATCCATAGANAATTTATAATATTTTGATATTAATTCAATTTGTCTGAATATCCAAGATTTATCCTTTTTNCCAATAGGGGATATGNCNCCATCATTAATAGAGATACTTTTGTCAGGAATTANCNTATTCATATTAAGTTCATNTTCTATTCCAAGACCTAAACAAGATTGACACATACCTTTAGGAGAATTAAACGAAAATGTATTTGGCTCAGGTTTAGGGTATGATATACCNGAATCNGGACACATTAAATTTCGACTAAAATATCTTGGAGAACCTGATTCAGAGTCTAAAATAAAAATAGTTTCATTTCCATATTTCATTGCAATTTTTATAGATTCTGTTAAGACTTTTTTTGATTCAAAATCATCATCAACAAAAAGATTATCTATTACCAAACTAATATCATGAACCTTATAACGATCTAATTTCATTCCTTGTTTAATATCTACAATATCACCATCAACAATTACTTTAGAGAANCCTTGTTTAGTAAAGTTTTCAAAAAGCTCTCTATAATGACCTTTTCTTGATCTAATAATAGGAGAAAGAATTATAATTCTTTGTTTTAGATANTTCTCACAGATTAATTTTATNATNTGATCATCATTATTCTTAATCATTTTTTTATTTGATTTATAACTATATGCTACACCTATTCTTGCATATAGCAATCTAATAAAGTCATATANATCGGTTATAGTTCCAACTGTAGACCTTGGATTTTTAGTAGTTGTTTTTTGTTCTATTGCAATTACTGGAGACAAACCNTCAATCTTATCAACATCTGGTCTTTCAAAGNTTCCTACGAATTGCCTTATATAAGCTGAAAAAGTCTCCATATATCTTCTTTGCCCNTCAGCATAAATAGTATCGAAAGCTAAAGATGATTTTCCACTTCCAGATAAACCAGTAATAACAACTAATTCATCTCTTGGAATATTTAAATCAATATTTTTAAGATTATGGACTTTTGCACCCTCTATCTGAATCGAATTACTCAAACTATACTATAATAGATTTTTGCAAAAATAATCTATTTTAATGTCGCAGCAAAGTCATCTCCTCTATAATCNGCTCCTCCTGAGACATTTCCTTTATCATCTATAAAAATTGCATCTACAACACCTATAGAAGATCTTGGAGACATTCCAGAGACGTTATCATAAGGAAGTGGGATAACATTGTAATTCTTTTCTCTTAATAGAGAGTCAATCGTATTATCAGGACTATTTTTTTCAATTATAATTACATCCGGAAGCCATTGATGGTGAAATCTAAGGGCATTAACTGCATCTTGAACATTCATGTTGAATTCATAAACATTCAATATAGTTTGAAATACAGATGTAATAATTGTTGAACCTCCAGGNGTTCCAAGGATTAATGATGGCTTATTATCTTTTAAAACAATAGTTGGAGTCATTGAGCTAAGCATTCTCTTTTTTGGTTGAATTGAATTTGCTTCACTACCGATTAGACCATAAAAATTTGGATGACCTGGTTTAGAGCTAAAATCATCCATTTCATTATTTAAGAAAAAACCAGCATCTTCAACATATACCTTTGAACCATAACTATTATTTAATGTTGTAGTAACAGANACTGCATTACCATCTTTATCAATTATAGANTAATGTGTTGTTTCATCACTTTCATTTAAAACTATATTTCCATGTTTGATTTCTGATGATGGTGTTGCTTTATCCCAAGAAAAATTATCCATTCTATCTTGAACGTAATTTTTATCAATTAGCTCNTAAACAGGCAAATCCATAAAGTCTGGGTCTCCCATAAAATGACTTCTATCTGCATATGCTCTTCTCTCAACTTCAGTCATTAACTGAATAGCTTTAAGTGAGTTATGTCCATAACTTGATATGTCATAATTCTCAATTGCTTTTAGCATTTGCCCCAATAATATTCCACCACTTGANGGTAATGACATTGAAATTATATCAAGTTCTTTATATTTAAATCTTACAGGATCTCTCCATATTGATCTATAATTTTTAAGATCTTCAATTGTCATTATACCTCCTGATTCTGTAACCTCATCAATAATCATTTCAGCTATCTCACCTTCATAAAATGCTTTAGNACCATTTATAGANATTTTAGATAATGTTTCAGCAAATTTTGTGTTCTTAATNGTATCTCCTTTATANTACCTTTTNGAGTAAAGAGANTTTTTNCCATTAATTTTAATAAAATCATCTAGTTTTTCGGATAAAGACGAAGATTGTNTTTCAGTTACAATAAATCCTTCTTGAGCAAGTTTAATNGCAGGTTGGAATAAATCCTCTATTGGAAGTGTGCCAAACTTAGAATGTATTTCAAAAATAGCAGAAATTGATCCAGGGACACCGACNGCTGATCCTCCTAGTGTACTCATATCAGGTATAACATTACCATTTTTATCTAAATACATATCTTTAAAGGCTTTACCAGGTGCCANTTCTCTAAAATCTAATGAACCACTAGAACCATCTGAATTATAATACACAAAGAATCCACCTCCACCAATATTTCCAGCAGTAGGATGAACAACAGCAAGCGCNAGATGAACTGCTATCATTGCATCATATGCATTTCCACCTTTTTTCATTATTTCAANACCAATTTCTGATGCTTCTTTTCTAGCAGATACTACAGTAGGATTATAGGTGTTATCACATGAAATAATTAATACGGAAAGAATAAAAACTAAAATACTTCTCATAAACNAATTTCTCTGTAATTTACAATTTATATATTTACAATTAAATATGACCTTAATAAAGAATATTTCAGGATTTAGAGGTACAGTAGGAGGTCCCCCAAAAGAAAACTTAACACCATTTGATATAGTTACCTCAGTATCAGCNTTTTGTAAATTTTTAAAAGAAAAGTATAATACNGAAGATTTAACTATTACAACTGGCNGAGATGGAAGAGCAACAGGTGAAAATTTTCANACAATAGTTAACCGTACGATTTCANTAATGGGAATTGATGTAATAGATNCTGGANTATCAACTACTCCTACATTATGTTGGGGAGTTATGACTGATATATCCCNTGGAGGGATTATGATTACTGCNAGTCATAACCCTGAGGAGTATAATGGACTAAAATTTTTTAATGATGAAGGAGAGTTTTTATCAAGAGAAGACATGAATANNGTTATTACTTACTCTAATACTACAGATTTTGNNTATAAGAATAGTATGAATTTAGGTTCTATTAANACTTATNAAAATTTAATTGAAGATCATGTTAACGAGATATTGAGCTTAGAAATAATNCCTGTTGAAAAAATAAAATCTATGGACNTAAATATTATAGTAGATGGAATTAATTCTGGTGGGTCAATAGCAATTCCTTTGNTATTAGATAAATTATCAATAAACTATAAATTAATAAATGGTGAGATTTCAGGAAAATTCTCTCATAACCCTGAACCATTAGTTGAAAATTTATCACAATTATCTCAAGAAGTTAAAAAAGAACATGCTGATTTTGGAATAGCAGTTGATCCTGATGTAGATAGATTAGTTTTTTTTGATGAAAATGGAGTCATTTTTGGAGAAGAGTACACTCAAGTTGTATGTTCTGATTATGTTTTATCTAAAAACAAAGGAAATACAGTTTCAACTTTATCATCATCAAATGCTATGAGAGATATAACTTTAAAACATGGTTGTGAATATTTCTATACAGCTGTNGGAGAAATGAATGTTGTNAAAAAAATGAAAGAAGTTAAAGCTGTTGTNGGAGGAGAAGGAGGGGGTGGAATTATCTATCCNAATCTTCATTATGGNAGAGATGCTCTAATTGGAACTGCTCTTTTNCTTTCATTATTAACTACAACTAAAGAAAAAGTTTCTGAGATTAAAAAAAGATATTCTNTATACTTTATGAGNAAATTAAAAATTAAATTATCTGAGAATTTAAATNTTGATTCAATNCTTTCAAGTATATCAGANAAATATTCAAAATACAATCCAATACTNATTGATGGNGTTTTTATAGAATTTNATTCAAGTTGGGTNCATNTGAGAAAATCNAATACNGAACCAATAATAAGAATTTTNACGGAATCAAAATCAAAAGAAGAAGCTGATGAATTAGCAAATNAGTTTTACGATTTAGTAAATACATTTATTTGAATTCCCCATATAGGTCTTTATGCTTAAATCTATTATGTGTCCATAAATATTCTGAAGGACGTTCTCGAATTTGTTTTTCAATAAATTCTACAAATTGATTTGTAATGTCGTATGGATGATCAGTTTTTTTTGTAGTTCTAAATGTTTTAAATGTATAGTACCCTCTTTTAACTCTTTTAGCCAATCCAAAAACTATCGAATAATCATATTTATTTGCTATTCTTTCTCCACCAGTGAAAAAGGGAACATTAACATTAAGGAATTTTCTCCAATAGGTTTTCTCTGTTGGTCTTGGAGATTGATCTGTAGCAAATCCATATATATTTAAATTGTTTTTTTCTTCTTCAGATTTTATATAATCGTGAATTTTATATCTAGAGACAAGATATCCTTTATGTCTTTTTCTAACTTTTAGCATTAACTTTTCGAAATATTTATTAGTTAGTGGTGTATAGGCACCAACACCTTTGACATTGTCTAAGTAATGACCAACTGACATAGCCCATTCAAAATTTGAATAATGACCCATTAAAAGAACTATACTTTTATTTTTCTTCAATAAATCATAAACAATACTTTGATTTTTAAACTCATATCTTTCCAAAATCTGCTTTTTAGTCATCCCTATTGATTTAAATGCTTCTAACATAATATCACAAAAATGTCTGTAAAAATTTGATTCTATAATCAATCTTTTACTTGGTGAATATTCAGGAAAAGCTAATTCTAAATTACTCCTGACTAATTTTACTCTATATTTTATTAGCTTATATATAATAATATATACAAAATCAGATAGTATATATACCAATCTAAAAGGCAGAATGGATATAATTTTAATAAAAGGATAAGAAATTAAAAATGTTATTAAATGCAATTCTTATTTATTTATAGATAGAGCTGATTCAACTGTTTGTTCTAGACTTAAACCTCTTAAATTTTTTGCTATAACATAACCATTCTCGTCTAATAAAAAAGATTGAGGTATTGCCCTAATACTATACATTCTAGCTACAGGGTCATTCCAAAAGTCAAGATTTGAGACATGTATCCATGGAAGATTATCATCTGAAATTGCTTTTTCCCATTGCTCTTTGGTTCTATCTAATGAAACGCCAATTATTTGAAGTCCAGAAGAATTGTATTTTTTATATAATCTAACAAGATTTGGATTTTCTATTCTACATGGTCTGCACCATGCTGCCCAAAAATCAATCAAAGTAACTTTACCTAAATTTTCACTTAAAGTGAGGTTTTCTCCATCTAAAGAAGGAGCAGTAAAATCTGGCGCTAATTCTCCAACATTAATTGGATCTTCATATTGTCTTAATAGATCAGCAATATTTTTACCTACATTACTTATTTTGATTCTATTACTAAACGTATTATAGACTTCTATAATACTATCTTTATTAACTTTATTCTCAACCATAAAAACCTCTAACAAAAGAGCAGACATATAGGAGTCTTCATTATTAATTATAAAATCCCACTCATAAAGCATTATCTCTTGTTCATTTCTACTAATATCCTTCCTTAATTTTGATGCTAACTCAATATTATTATTAAATATTGCCTGTTGTTGATCAGAGGCAAGATTATTAATATTTTCAACTAAAGACTTAGTCTCATCTCTGTATTTATTAAAGTCATTATTAGACCTTGTACCTGTTACTAAAGATGTTGTTAGGTTATCCGTATAAATTTCTGCATTAATCTTTCCTGCTTCTATTATTGATAAAACATATCCGTTTACACCTTCAACTTGAAAATAGCTTATTTCTGGTGTAGCTGCTTGTCCACTAAACTCAAACTTAGAATTTTTAATTACAGTAGAATCCTTTACAAATGGTTGATTGTTTTGATCAGCCTGAAGTATATATACTTTTGATCCATCATCTGCATCAATAGTTCCATCAATTGTAAAGTCATTCCCTGATTTACAAGAGATAATTATTAAAGAAATTATTATCAATTTGATTCTCATTATGTTTTAAAATAAAAGTTTGACATTGCAAATTTAAAAATTCATTTTTAATATATTTAATTAACTTTTTGT
>PAIR01000031.1 GCA_002704905.1 Fidelibacterota bacterium | reverse complement strand
TTTTCTATCTCTGGGCGCGGTACTGTGGTTACTGGCAGAGTTGAGCGTGGCATCGTCAAAGTTGGCGACGAAATTGAAATCGTCGGCATTCATGACACTTCCACTTCCACCTGTACTGGCGTAGAAATGTTCCGCAAACTACTTGATCAAGGCCAAGCTGGCGATAACGTTGGTGTTCTGTTACGTGGCACCAAACGCGAAGAAGTTGAACGCGGTCAGGTGTTATGCAAACCAGGGTCCATCACTCCACATACCAAATTCGAAGCTGAAGTCTACATTCTCAGCAAAGAAGAGGGCGGTCGTCATACCCCATTTTTTAATGGGTATCGTCCTCAGTTTTACTTCCGGACCACAGATGTGACAGGTGTGGCAACATTGCCAGGTGGAACTGAGATGGTAATGCCAGGTGACAATGTTGAATTGGAAGTTGAATTGATCACGCCGATTGCAATGGATAAAGAACTTCGTTTTGCAATCCGAGAAGGTGGTCATACGGTTGGCGCTGGTGTAGTTACAGAGATTGTAGAATAGGAATTATTGTGGCTAAACAAACCATCCGAATTAGTTTAAAAGCTTACGATCATTTGTTGATTGATAAGTCTACTGAAAAGATTGTGAAAACAGCTAAATCAACCGGTGCAATTATTTCTGGGCCAATCCCTTTGCCAACGAAAAGAACAATCTATACAGTCCTTCGCTCGCCTTTTGTAAATAAAAAATCCCGTGAGCAGTTTCAAACAAAAATTCATAAGCGTTTAATCGATATATTAAACTCAACTCCAAAAACAGTAGAAGCATTAATCAAACTGGATCTTCCTGCTGGCGTTGATATCGAGATCAAGGTTTAATCGTGCGTGGTTTGATTGGTAAAAAAATTGGAATGACCCAGATATTTCAAGATGGCGGACAGGCAGTCCCAGTCACGGTTGTTGAAGCAGGTCCATGTGTTGTCACTCAGGTAAAGACCCTTATCAATGATGGTTATGACGCCGTTCAAGTCGGTTTTGGCGAAAAGAAACTCAAACATTCAAACAAAGCGTTAAATGGGCATTTCAAAAAATCCGGTACTGATATCAAAAGATTTTTAGCAGAATTTGTACCAGTACCTGATTATAATTACGAGGCTGGCCAGATGTTCGGAGTTTCTTTGTTTAAAGAAGGTGAATATGTTGATGTGGCTGGTACAACAAAAGGTAAAGGGTTTTCTGGCGTTATGAAACGCCACGGTTTTGGTGGGGGTCCAAAGACGCATGGACAGAGAGAGCATCCACGCTCAGCTGGTTCTATTGGCCAGGCATCTGATCCATCTCGAGTATTCAAGGGTATGAAAATGGCTGGTCAATATGGTAATAAGCGTATGACTGTAAGGAACCTTGAAGTGGTGTCAGTGGATAAAGAAAAAAATCAGATATTGTTGAAGGGTGCGGTTCCTGGGGCAAGAAACGGAATTATTTACATTACAAAGTAAAATGAAATTAAATGTTATAAAACAGGATGGGAGTAAGGGGACAGCTGTTATGGTAGACGATTCTGTGTTTGGAATAAAGCCAAATGAGAGTGTTGTCCATCAGGCAATAGTTGCAGAATTGGCCAATGGTCGTCAGGGTACCCGCGCTTCAAAGAACCGTTCTGCGGTTCGTGGAGGAGGTAGAAAACCATTCAAACAAAAAGGTCGTGGGGTTGCCCGTGCTGGCACTATCCGTTCTCCAATTTGGAAAGGCGGCGGCGTTGTTTTTGGGCCGGAGCCTCATGACTATGAAATAAAGATGCCAAAGAAAATGCGTCGCTTGGCCCGTCGATCTGTATTATCCAATCGCGCTAGTGCAGATGAATTGGTTATAATTGATAAAATTGCTATTTCTTCACCGAAAACAAAAGAATTTACGGAAGTGCTTAGTACTTTGGGATTAGAAGGGAAAAAGGTGACCATCCTAGTTTCTTCTTATAGTGATAATGTATTTTTGGCTGCCAGAAATATCCCCAATATCTATGTTGTTGAAGCGACATCGGCCAGTACATATGATTTATTGGATTGTGAAGTTCTATTAGCGGAGAAAGCTGGACTGGCTTTGTTAAACGAACAATTAATAGTGAAGAAATAATGTCATACCAAAAAATAATTATTCGTCCTCTATTTACTGAAAAAATGAGCCGATTAGAAGAAGAAGAACAAAAGTACGCATTTCAGGTGATGAAAGGTGTGAATAAGATTGAGATCAAGCGGGCAATTGAAGAAAAATTTGAAATAGAAGTAGAAAATGTTGCTACCATGAATTGTATGGGTAAAGAAAAAAATATGACGATTCGTAGTGGTGGTCGCACCATTCGTACTCAAGGTAATCGTGCTAATTGGAAAAAAGCTATCATTACAATAAAAGAAGGCCAAACTATCGACCTACTTAGAGGGGAAACGGCTGAATAATGGGTGTTAGAAGTATAAAACCAACTACGCCGGGTAATCGCTTTGCGACCCGTCCTGATTTTGCAGAGATTACCAAGAGTGTGCCCGAAAAAAGCTTAACCACCGCTTTACGCAAAACAGGTGGTCGGAATAATAAGGGGCGTATTACGGTTCGCCATCGTGGTGGCGGTCATCGCCGCCGTTATCGTATTATCGATTTCAAACGGAATAAATTTGATATTCCTTCTAAAGTGGCTTCCGTTGAATACGATCCAAATCGTTCGGCTAATATTGCATTGTTGCATTATGCGGATGGTGAAAAGCGTTATATCCTTTCTCCATTAGGCATAAAAATAGGCGATGAAATTCTTTCTGGTGAGAATTCGCCGCTAAGATTGGGTAATGCATTACCGATTGGAAAGGTAGCAACTGGTATGTTTGTTCATAATATCGAATTAGAACCTGGCAGAGGCGGACAAATGGTGCGTAGTGCTGGCACCGCTGCTCAAGTGATGGCACATGATAGTCAATTTACTACAGTTAAGTTGCCGTCGGGTGAAATAAGGCAGATCCGTAAAAATTGTTTTGCAACTATTGGTGAAATCGGTAATAAATCACATGAACAGGTTATTTCAGGCAAAGCAGGCCGTAGCCGTTGGTTAGGTAAGCGTCCAACTGTTCGTGGTGTTGTGATGAACCCTGTTGACCACCCTCATGGTGGAGGCGAAGGTAAATCCTCCGGAGGCCGTCATCCTGTAACACCTTGGGGAAAGCCAACCAAAGGGTATAAAACCCGAAAGAAAAATAAAAAATCGAATGAATATATAGTGAAGAGGAGAAAGTAGATGGCCCGTTCACTGAAAAAAGGACCATTTGTAGATATTAAACTTCAAAAAAAGGTTGATAAAATGAATGAAGGCGGTAAAAAACAGGTGATCAAAACCTGGTCACGCCGTTCCATGATTACACCGGATTTTGTTGGACTTACTTTTGCAGTTCACAATGGAAATAAATTTATTCCTGTATTTGTATATGAAAATATGGTGGGACATAAGCTTGGTGAATTTGCACCTACAAGAACATTTAGATTGCATTCTGGTGACAGGAAATAATAGTGAGTATGGAAGCTAAAGCAATTAACCGCCATATTCGTCAATCTCCTCGTAAAATACGAGTGATCCTTAATCATGTGCGCGGCAGTGGTGTAGAAGAAGCATTGAGCTATCTTCATTTTTCAAAGGCCAAAGCAGCAACTCAGATAGAGAAAACACTGCGTTCAGCTATAGCTAACCTAATGAATAAGTCAGAAAATGTAACTGTGAATACAGATAATCTACAGATAAAGGAATGCTATGCTGATCCTGGGCCACATATGAAACGTTTTCGTGCTGCATCCATGGGTCGAATTTCAAGATTAAATAAGCCAACAGCACATTTGACAGTTATTGTATCTGACGAGAAAAATAAAGGAGTTTAATTGGGTCAAAAAACACATCCAGTAGGGTTTAGGTTGCAAATCAATAAAAATTGGCGTTCTACATGGTTTGCTGGTGATTCATTCGCGACTGGACTGGAAGGTGATGTTCGAATCCGTAAATATTTACAGGCGCGCTTACCAAATGCGGGTATTTCACGCGTTGAAATTAGTCGTACTTCAAAAACAGTTACTGTAACGATATATACAGCAAGACCTGGAATCGTTATTGGTAAAGGTGGTGAAGAAGTTAATCGATTGAAGGATGAGATTAAACAGCTTGCTGATAAAAATGTACAGGTAAACATCTCTGAGGTTAAACGCCCTGAGTTGGATGCAGCATTGGTTGGATCTAATATTGCTCATCAATTAAAGAAAAAAGTATCATATCGTCGAGTAGTGAATAAGGTTATTCAGTCAACAATGCGTATGGGTGCAGACGGAATCCGTGTGAATGTGGCCGGTCGTTTGGGTGGTGCAGAAATTGCAAGGAGTGAAAAATTTTCACAGGGGCGTGTCCCTCTCCATACACTTCGGGCAGATATAGATTACGTTTTAACTGAAGTACAGACTCAGTATGGTATTATAGGTGTTAAAGTTTGGATTTGTAATGGCGAATCTGTCAGGAAATAGCAGTGTTAGAACCAAAGAGAACTAAGTTTCGTAGGCACCATCGCGGTAACCGTAAAGGAATGGCCAAAGGCGGTGATTATGTTGCGTTCGGTACTTATGGGTTGAAAGCCATCGAGCCAGGTTGGATCACAAGCCGTCAAATTGAGGCNTGNCGTGTATCAATTACACGAGTGGTTAGAAAAGTTGGTAANATGTGGATTCGNATTTTNCCGGATAAGCCAATAACAAAAAAACCAGCTGAAACTCGNATGGGNAAAGGAAAAGGNACNCCAGAGTATTGGGTTGCAGTTGTAAAACCAGGACGTATNTTATTTGAAGTTGAAGGTGTTGATCGTTTGGGNGCAGAGGAAGCATTTCACAATGCTTCTCATAAACTGCCGATTAAAACAAAAATTGTAGGTCGCCGAGAAGTATAATGAAAAGACAAACATTAAATGATTTAACCTCTAAAGATATTTTAACAAAAATCAATGACAATGAGGAAGAATTGCAGAATCTACGCTTCCAGAAAGCATTGCAACAGCTTGAAACTCCCATNCGNATCAGTCATTTGAAAAAAGAAATTGCACAATTAAAAACTTTAAAAAAAGAATTTGAGCTTGGCCTTCGTGGTGGAAAGGATAATAATTAATCATGGCTGAAAGAAANAGACAGTCATTGGTTGGAGAAGTAGTAAGCGATAGTATGGAAAAAACTGTTATAGTACAGGTTACACGTAAAGTCGCGCATCCTATATACGGTAAATTTGTAAAAAGATTTAAAAAGCATCAAGCACATGCTGAATTAATTCAGCCGAAAGTTGGTGATATTGTCAAGATTGTTGCTACACGTCCTTTAAGTAAATACAAACGTTGGCGTGTATCTGAAATTATTCGTGAATCTATAAAAATTGGTTAATTCAAGTGATTCAACAAGAAACTAGACTTAAAGTAGCTGATAACTCGGGCGCCCGCGAAGTATTATGCTTCAAAGTACTGGGCGGAAGTCGTCGTCGCTATGCATCTGTTGGAGATGTAATCGTTGTGACTGTAAAGCAAGCAATTCCTGGTGGAATGGTTAAAAAAGGCCAAGTAACTCGAGCTGTTGTTGTTCGGACTAGAAAAGAAGTGCGTCGCACNGATGGTTCTTATATCCGTTTTGATGATAACGCAGCAGTGTTATTGAACTCGGCAGGNGAGCCTCGTGGTACACGTGTTTTAGGTCCGGTTGCGCGCGAATTGCGCGATAGTGGCTATATGAAAATTGTATCCATGGCACCGGAGGTTATATAATGTATATTAAAGCCGGAATGATCGTTCGTGTGATTNGAGGTAACCATCGCGGTGAAGAAGGNAAAGTCTTGAATATTTCNCCAAAAAAAGAACGAGTGATTATTGAGGGTNTAAACCTGATCAAACGCCATACGCGACCATCTCAAGAAAATCCACANGGTGGTATTGTAGAAAAAGAAGCTGCTTTGCACATNTCTAATTTGATGGTGGTTCATGGNGGCAAACCAACTCGTGTCGGTTATAAGAAATTAGAAGATGGTTCTAAAGTCAGAATTGCTAATAAAACTGGTAAAGAAATCAATTAGAACCATGACTGATAAAAAAGACAAACAAATGATTTCAAACATACATAAAAAATATAGTGAAGAAGTAGTTACTAGTATGATGGATCGCTTTCAATACAGTAATGTAATGCAGGTACCAATGATATCTCATGTTTCTATTAATATGGGTATCGGNGATGCAAAAGAGAATCCAAAAAAATTAGAGAGTGCTATACAAGAGTTAACCCTAATATCAGGACAAAAACCTGTGACGACCAAATCACGTAAAGATATTTCAAACTTTAAGATTCGCAAAGGATTCCCTGTCGGTTGTAAAGTGACAATTCGAGGTAAACGTATGTATGATTTNATGGAAAGATTGATAAGTATTGCTCTTCCACGTACTCGTGACTTTAGAGGTTTATCTTTTAAATCTTTTGATGGGCGTGGAAACTATTCTTTAGGTGTTAAAGAACAAATCATTTTCACTGAGATTGATTACGATAAAATTGACAGTATTCGTGGAATGGATATCACTATTTCAACAACAGCTAAAACCAATGATGAATCCTATTGGTTGTTGAAATTAATCGGATTTCCTTTGCGGGATAAACCGGTAAAAGAAGAAGTNGTTGAGGCAATTAATGGCTAGAAAATCACTGATAATAAAGGCAAAAAGAAAGCCAAAATTCAGCTCNAGNGCATATAACCGTTGTTTTAACTGCGGTCGTGCTNATGGGTATTTAAGAAAATTTGGACTTTGTAGAATTTGTTTTAGAGAAATGGCGCTCAAGGGAGAGATCCCTGGGGTTACCAAGGCAAGTTGGTAGGAGAAGAATCGTATGGCTATGACCGACCCAATTGCTGATATGCTAACTAGGATTCGTAATGCAATGGCTGTGGATAAACGTTTTGTTGATATTCCATCCTCNAATCTGAAAAAGCGTATCGCATTTGTGCTTAAAAAAGAAAGTTATATTGAAGATTTTATGTTTATCCAAGATGGTGTAAAAANTTCGATCCGAATTTTATTAAAATACGATCGTCACGGTAAAGCTGTCATCACTTGTATCGAACGNGTGAGTAAACCTGGACGAAGAGTTTATGTNGGAGGGNATNAAATTCCTCGCGTATTGGANGGGCTAGGAATTTCAATTCTGTCNACATCTANAGGAGTTGTATCCAATAAAGTTGCCAAACGCATGGGAATTGGTGGAGAAGTGCTTTGCAATATTTGGTAAGTTATAATGTCAAGAATTGGTAAAAAGATTATTGAAATACCTGAAAGTGTCACGGTCAGCGTGAATGCTCCTCTGGTAGATATCAAAGGGCCAAAAGGTTCAATTGTAGTGCCTTTNCATAGTGATATGGAGGTGAAAGAGGATAATGGAGCTGTTGTTGTTAATCGCCCTTCTGATTCGCGAATTCATCGTTCTTTACATGGGACCATTCGTCAATTAATAGCGAATGGAGTGCATGGTGTATCTGAAGGTTTCTCTAAAGAGTTAGAAATCAGAGGTGTTGGTTATCAAGCCAATATGCAAGGAAAATATCTTGTACTACAACTCGGGTTTTCCCATGAAATTTATTTTGAACCACCTGAAAATATCGTAATAAAAACAAATCGAACTGAGATTACTGTGACTGGCATCAACAAGCAATTGGTAGGTGAGGTTGCAGCNAAGATTCGTTCATTCCGCAAGCCTGAGCCATATAAAGGTAAAGGCATACGATATAAAGATGAATATGTGCGTTCAAAACAAGGTAAAACTGTTGGTGGTGCTGTTCAATGAGAAAAATATCAACCACAGAAATTCGTAATCAGCGTAGGCGCAACCGAAGTAAACGGGACAATATGGCACATCCAGACCGTCCAAGATTGGTTATATATCGCTCCAATAAAAATATAAGTGCACAAGTGGTCAATGATCATGATGGCGTAACGCTGGCATCTGCTTCTTCACTTGATAAAGATATTGAAAAAGCAGTAGAAAAAGCAAAATCAAAAACTGACATCAGCAAATTGGTAGGTACAGTTGTGGCCGAGCGCGCCTTGGAAAAAAAGGTTGGCAAAGTTGTTTTTGATCGTAATGGATACCCTTACCATGGGCGAGTGAAAGCGGTGGCTGATGCTGCCCGTGAAGCTGGCTTGGAATTTTAAAAGTTAGAAAATATTATGATTAATCCTGCAGAACTAGATTTAAAAGAAGAAACCGTAATACGTGTGACACGTGTAGCAAAAGTAACTTCTCGTGGAAAGAATTTTCGCTTTGGTGCTTTGGTCGTTGTTGGTGATGGGAAAGGGCACGTGGGCATTGGCCAAGGGAAAGCAGGTGAAGTTATGTCAGCAATTAATAAAGCTAAAGAAGAAGCAAAACAAAATATCCTAAAAATTCCATTAGTGAACGGAACAATTCCTCATAAGATCGTTTCGCGCTATGGTTCCAGTCAAGTAATGTTGAAACCGGCTGCACCTGGTACAGGAGTTATTGCTGGTGCGGCAGTTCGTGCCGTTATGGAACAGGTGGGTGTCCAGAATATTTTAACCAAACGGTTTGGTTCCAATAACCAGATGAATGTGACAAAAGCAACTATGAAAGCACTAACCGAATTGCAGGATGTTGTTAGTGTTGCAGCTAAACGTGGTATTACAGTCAAAGAAGTTTTTATTTAATCATTATGGCTAAAGCAAAAAAAATAATAATAACTCAGATCAAAAGCTCAATCGGATACAAAAAGAAAGCCAAAATGACTTTGAAAGCGTTAGGTCTTCGTAAAATTCATCAATCGGTAGAGCAAGTAGATTCTCCTGTTTCGCGAGGTATGATCAAGCGAGTGAATTACTTGGTGAAAGTTGAGGAAGTCTAATGAAACTTGGTGAATTAAAGCCGTCCGATGGTGCAACGCACAGTAAAAAACGTGTGGGGCGTGGCCATGGATCTGGTTTAGGTAGGAATGCCGGTCGTGGGGAGAAAGGGTACCATTCGCGTTCTGGATCAAAACACCGTCCATGGTTCGAAGGTGGTCAGATGCCTTTGCATCGCCGAGTGCCAAAACGTGGTTTCTCAAATTTTTTATTCAAAAAAGAATTTCAACTGGTGAATGTATGTGACCTTGAAAAATTGGATGTGGATTCCGTGGATGCTAATGTATTGAAAGATAATGGATTAGTAAAATACGCTATGCGACCTATTAAAGTATTGGGCAATGGTGAATTGTCCAAAAAATTAAATGTTTCAGCTAATGCATTCAGTTCATCAGCTAAAGAAAAAATTGAAAAAGCTGGCGGTTCAATAACCGAACAATAGTGATAGATAAATTTAAAAATATATTTGCAATCCCTGAGTTACGTAGACGCATTTTGTTTACTCTGGGTGTACTTGTATCCGTTCGTTTAGGGGCTCACATTCCATTGCCTGGAATTGATTCAGATGTGCTGTCCGCTGCATTTCAAGGATATCAGAATACGCTCTTAGGTCTTTATAATCTATTTGCAGGTGGTGCGTTTGAAAAAGCGACACTATTTGCACTAGGAATCATGCCATATATATCTGCTTCAATTATTATTCAGTTGATGAGTACCGTTCTACCTTATTTTCAACGGCTGCAAAAAGAAGGTGAAGCTGGTCGAAAAAAGATTACCCAAGTTACCCGATATTTAACTGTATTGATTTCTGCAATGCAGGCTTATGGGATTGTAGCCGTCTTTCTTCCATCCATGTCTGCTGGGGGTCAGTCAGTAGTAATCAATCCTGGTTTTGGTTTTATTTTTACTGGCACAATCAGTTTGATTACCGGTACAATCTTATTGATGTGGCTTGGTGAACGAATAACAGAACGAGGTATTGGAAACGGGATCTCATTAATCATTATGGTTGGTATTGTTTCTCTCGTTCCAAATGTTATCGTAACTGAAATTTCTCTTATTAGTGAAGGGGTAAGAGGTATTTTAAGTGAAGTAATTTTGCTGGGTATTATGTTTTCTGTAATTGCTTTTGTAGTACTATTAACACAAGGTACCCGTAAAATACCCGTTTCTTATGCTAAGCGTGTTGTGGGTCGTAAAGTGTATGGTGGTCAATCCACACACATACCTTTAAAAGTAAATACAGCAGGTGTTATGCCAATTATTTTTGCCCAGGCCATTATGTTCATTCCAAGTACGATTGCCACATTTTTTAGTGAGAGTGAATTTATGTTAGGAGTTATGCGATGGTTTTCATTTGATCATCCTTTCTACTGGTTTGTTTTTGGATTAATGATCATTTTTTTCACATACTTTTATACAGCTATTGCATTCGACCCGACGCAGGTTTCACAACAAATGAAACAACATGGTGGCTTTATCCCTGGGATTAGACCCGGAAAGAAAACTGCAGAGTATATTGATAATATTTTGTCTCGTGTAACATTGCCTGGCTCTTTTGCTTTGGCTTTGGTTGCAATTTTCCCTTATATACTCATGCAGGCCATGGATATAGGTTATGATTTGGCCTCATTTTTTGGTGGGACTAGTCTACTAATTATTGTTGGTGTGGCCCTTGATACATTGCAGCAGGTTGAATCCCATCTTATGAGTCGACATTATGATGGTTTTTTGAGCAAAGGTAAAATCCGAGGTAGGAGGCGTATGTAATGGTTCGCATTCGCACAAAACGTGAAATCGACCTCATCGCAACCAGTTGCCAAATTGTTGCCGATACACTTAATATGCTCTCTGAGTATGTAAAACCAGGCGCGAGTATTATTGATTTGGATTCCAAAGCGGAAGCTTTCATTCTTTCTCAAGGTGCCCGACCGGCTTTTAAAGGGTATATGGGTTTTCCTGCAACACTATGTGTTTCTGTTGATGATGAAGTGGTGCATGGTATCCCCAATGATCGCATTATTGAAGGCGGTCAGATTGTGGGTATTGACTGTGGTGCAGAAAAAAATGGATATTTTGGAGATCATGCCAGAACATTTGCCGTTGGTGAAATATCAGCTGATAAACAACAATTAATGGATGCAACTCATGAATCTCTTATGAGAGGTATTGCAGAAGCAATTCCAGGTAATTATGTATCAGATATTGGTCATGCAATCCAATCTTATGTNGAGGGGTTTGGATATTCAGTGGTGCGTGAATTGGTAGGTCATGGTATTGGGACCGCACTGCATGAAGAACCACAGGTGCCAAACTATGGTCAACCTAAGCAGGGTTATAAGTTGCGTGAAGGAATGTGTATTGCAATAGAACCAATGATTAATTTAGGTTCGAAAGAAGTAAAAACTGATTCAGATGGTTGGACAATCAGNACAGCAGACGGGGAAGTTTCCGCTCATTTTGAACATACAATCGCTATTACAGCTAATGGCCCAGAAATTTTGAGTAAAGGGGTTGTAGAAAAGGATGGCTAAAGAGCAGGCCATTCAAGTTGAAGGGATAATTAAAGAAACATTACCTAATGCCATGTTTAGAGTTGAAGTGGAGATTGGTGATAATCAACACGAAGTATTGGCTCATGTAAGTGGAAAGATGCGAATGCATTTCATTAAAATTTTACCTGGTGATGTAGTTAAACTTGAAATTTCGCCTTATGATTTGTCTCGAGGCCGTATTACTTATAGGAATAAGTAGGTAGTTATGAAAGTTAGATCTTCAGTCAAAAAGATTTGTGCTAAGTGCAAAATAATTCGCCGGAAAGGTGTGGTGATTGTAATCTGTGAAAATCCAAAACATAAACAAAGACAAGGTTAGGAGTTTTTTGTGGCGCGTATAGCAGGTGTTGATATTCCNCGCGAAAAGAAAGTCCCTTATTCGCTTTGTTATATCCATGGTATTGGATTAACGACTGCAATAGAAATTTGCGAAAGGGCTAAAGTAGATCATGATGCAAGGGTAAAAGATTTATCAGATGTACAAGTTACTTCCATACGGGATGCCCTCACAGCGCTCGAAGTTAAAGTGGAAGGTGAACAACGAACNCTTGTTTCAATGAATATCAAGCGAAAAAGNGATATTGGGTGTTACCAAGGGTTACGCCATCGTCGNGGTCTGCCTGTGAATGGCCAGAGGACCAAAACGAATTCAAGAACCCGTAAAGGTAAACGACGTACAATTGGACTCGGAAAGAAAGAGTAGGTATAGAATTGGCTAAACCGTCTAAAGATAGAAAAAAGAAAAAGAAAAAAGGGTCGGTCGATGGAGCAGGCATTGCTCACATTAAGGCTACTTTTAACAATACTCATATTACGTTGACTGATAAATTTGGCAATGTGGTTGCATGGTCTACTGCCGGTACCAGCGGATTCAAAGGATCCCGGAAAAGTACTGCATATGCAGCAACTTTAGCAGCAGAAAAAGCTGGTCAAGAAGCAGTCCAATTGGGTATGCAGTCAATTGAGGTAAAAGTGAAAGGCCCTGGGTCTGGTCGTGAATCTGCTATTCGAGCATTAGCTGTAGCTGGATTGGTAGTAACATCTATTCGGGACGTTACACCCTTACCACATAATGGTTGTCGTCCACCCAAAAGACGACGCGTTTAATAAGAGAGTATAATGGCAAAATCTAACGTACCCAAAGGCAAACTAGTTAGGAAGTTCGGAGAAAATATTTTTGGAAATCCAAAATATGATAATTTACTTAATAAAAAACCATATACTCCTGGACAGCATGGCCCAACACGTCGACGTCGCCTATCCAACTATGGTATTCAGTTAAGAGAAAAACAGAAAATCAAAGCTATGTATGGGGTATTAGAACGTCAATTTAGGAATTATTTTCATAAAGCAGAAAAAATGACAGGTGAGACCGGTACAAATCTATTGCAACTATTAGAATGCAGATTGGATAATGTGGTATACAGACTTGGTCTTGCATCTACCCGGTCGCAGGCGCGTCAATTGGTAAGTCATGCGCATTTCCTTTTAAATAATCAAAAATGCAATTATCCATCTGCAACGGTAAAACCGGGTGATATTATCCAAGTACGTAATAAATCCAAGAAGATGGAATTCATTATGGAATCAATGAAAAGAATTAAGGGCGATATTGAATTGCCCTGGTTNGAACTAGATAAAGCAAAAATGACCGGAANATTTATTGCCGTTCCCGAACGGGATGAAATGGCACTCACGGTCAATGAACAATTGGTAGTAGAACTTTACTCCAAGTAAAAATAAGGCAGTAATTATTTATGGCTAAAAAACAATACGATCTAAAGATCAAAACAGAAAATAAATCCCTAACAAACACTTATGGTAAATTTATTGTTCAACCGTTGGAAAGAGGATATGGTGTTACAGTAGGTAATGCTCTGCGTCGTGTTTTAATGACTAGTTTACCTGGCGCAGCGATCACCAACGTTAAAGTTGATGGCGTACTTCATGAATTCTCCACAATTCCTGGTGTGAAAGATGACATGGCTGATATTATTCAGAATTTAAAAGGTGTTAGGTTTAAATTATCTGATTCTGATGTGGATAACATTACTATAACTCTAAAGGGTAAAAAGATTTTATCTGCAGCAAATATCCAAGATGAGACAGATCAGTTTGAAGTATTGAACAAAGATCATTACATCACTGAGTTGAATGCAAAAGGATCCATTCAAATGGAAATTCGTATCGGAGTTGGTAAAGGTTATGTGCCTTCTGAGGAGAACGAATTGCCAAATGCTCCTATCGGTACGTTGGCAATCGATAGTATTTTTAACCCAGTAACTAAAGTTACCTACAATGTTCAACCTGTTCCAGGTGCTAAAGATCCAATTGAGATTTTAAGCATTGAAGTTGAAACAGATGGTTCTGTAACACCTCAGGATGCAATTAGTCATTCTGCAACCGTATTGATGAATCACCTCCGTCTCGTAGAAGCGATTGCGAAACCTGAAGTTCTTGAAGTGACAGAAAAGATTAGCGAAGAGATAATTAAGATCCGAAACTTGTTGAATTTGACTATTGATGAAATGGAACTATCTGTTCGTAGTCATAATTGTCTTCAAGCTGCTGGTATTAAATACATCTATGAATTGGTTAGCAAAGAAGAAGGAGAAATGCTCAAGTACAAAAACTTTGGTCGCAAATCCCTAACAGAACTAGTTGAAAAATTAGATGAAATGGGTATTAGCTTTGGAATGGATGTAGATAAATATTTGAAGCTAGAAGTTTGATTGTTTAATGAGACACCAGAAGAAAGGTAGAAAACTTGGAGTAAACCCTTCACATCGGAAGGCGATGCTTCGCAACTTGGCAGCCAATTTAATTGAACATAAAAGGATAAAAACTACGGATTCCCGAGCGAAGGAATTACGAACCTTTATTGAGCCTTTGATCACAAAGGCAATAAAAGGTGATTTGAATTCTATTCGGCAAATTGCCAAAAAATTACCCAGGAAAGATGTGGTTCACGAATTAGTGCATGGTATCGCACCCACATACTCAGAACGCAATGGTGGGTATACTCGTATAATTAAACTGGGTTTTCGTGATAATGACCGTGCATCTGTCTCTTTAATCGAGTTTGTGGAATTTGAAAGTGCTGAAGCATTAGAAGGTGCTGAAAAATCAGATTAGATTCGTGATTCAAACGACTAAAAAAATACATGTAAGGGCAGCGGTTTCCGTTGCCCTTCTTTTTTCCCTGAATCTGGCATCAACACCTCAGCGCGGTGAATTTGAATCACGTTATCTTTGGGTTGTTCGTAATACACTNACTACTGAAAAAAGTATTGACCAAATGATTCAGTTTGCTACATTCAATCGTTTCAATCACATATTGGTTCAGGTTCGTGGNAGAGGAGATGCNTATTATAATTCAAANNTAGTTCCNAANTCTAATCTNATAAAGGATANCANTTTTGATCCTTTGGCATATTTAATNCCTANAGCGAAAGCTAAAGGNATANATGTCCATGCATGGGTGAATACTTATTTACTNTGGTCATCTCGANTTAAACCAGNTCAAAAAGATCATATTATANTTACGAATCCGAATTGGCTGGATCAAAATANCANTAAGCCTTTAANTGTGANTTCAGAGATGAAAAAATTCAATGGTGGAAAGAATGGNAATGAAGGNTTTTANCTTTCCCCAAATCATCCAAAAGTGAATTCATATTTATTATCTGTTTTCAAGGACCTTATAGAAAATTATAATCTNGATGGACTNCATTTAGATTATGTNCGATTCCATNATTCTGAATATGGTCAAAATCCTAGTGCAGTTGCTTATTATCAAAAACTCAACGGATTGAAAGCTTTTTCTACAACTGGATTGGATGAATCCAATATGATTGAATGGAGTAATCATCGACGTAAAGCAGTTACAGATTTGGTCCGAGAAACAAAGAATTTGATAGAAGCAGTACGTCCTAAAATGGTATTGTCTGCAGCAGTTAAGCCGAATTTATATCAAGCAAGAGAACGCTATTACCAGGAATGGGATGTATGGTTAGCGGCGGGTTATTTAGACCAAGCGGTGGTGATGAATTATGCAAAGGACTTGAAAGATTTCGCGGCAAATATCGATATTATGTATGATAATCTTCCATCTAAATACAGAAAGAAAATTGTCATGGGGATTGCCACTTATAATCAGAGTGCTCGTCATGTGGTCGATAAGATTAAATATACTCGTGTGACACGATTTAAAGGAGTCTCATTTTTTTCCTATAATGTAATGGTTCAGAAACCTCGGTACTTTCGGCCGATTAAGAAAATTCTTTACCCAAGAGGTTAGATATTATTTCCTTTAGTTATAGAGTATATCTTCTATTGGTTAAATTTTGAATACATTTTTACGAATTAAAAGGATTTGGTAAGATGTCGAAACGGACCATAATTGCACCAAGGGGTAAAGAACTTTCTTGTAAGAACTGGCAGATCGAAGCACCATACCGTATGATTCAAAATAATCTTGATTCCGAAGTTGCGGAAAATCCAGATGATCTTGTTGTCTATGGTGGTAAAGGGAAGGCCGCTCGTAACTGGGAATGTTATGATGTAATTCTTGATACATTAAAACGGATGGAGCCTGATGAGACATTATTGGTCCAATCAGGAAAGCCAGTTGGTGTACTTAAAACACATACATGGTCACCTCGAGTACTCATTGCCAATTCAAACCTTGTTCCTGACTGGGCTTCATGGGATTATTTTAACGAATTGGATAAACAGGGTCTTATGATGTATGGCCAAATGACCGCTGGATCGTGGATTTATATTGGTACACAGGGAATTCTCCAAGGTACTTACGAGACATTTGCTGCAGCTGCAAAACAGCACTATAATTCTGANTTAAGNGGNAAANTAGTTGTTACTGCTGGNCTTGGCGGTATGGGAGGTGCNCAACCGCTTTCAGTTACAATGAATAATGGNGTAACCATTTGTATTGAAATCGACGCTTTTCGTATNCANAGACGATTGGAAACAAAATATCTTAANGTGGCAACAGATTCACTTAATGATGCGCTATCTATGTCTAGAGANGCCCAGAANAAGGGTGAGCCACTNTCTATTGGACTTCAAGGCAATGCAGCTGATATTGTACCTCAAATGGCGAAATTAGGTATTGTACCTGATATGGTAACCGATCAAACCTCCGCTCACGATGAACTGGATGGNTATGTTCCAAATGGAATGACATATCAAGAAGCATTGGACTTACGTAAATCAAATCCAGATAAATATATCAAGGAAAGCTACCGCGCTATGGCNGAACATTGTCANGGAATACTTGATTTAAAGGCTCANGGCGCAATNGCTTTTGATTATGGGAATAATCTTCGTGGCCAGGCGAAAAAAGCTGGTGTTGAAAATGCATTTGATTTTCCGGGATTTGTACCCGCCTATATACGCGATCTTTTCTGTGAAGGTAAGGGNCCTTTCCGTTGGGTAGCNCTTTCAGGTGATCCTCAAGATATTTATAAGACNGATGATAAANTNTTAGAATTATTNCCTAAAGATGANACTCTAAAACGGTGGATTAANATGGCACAGAAACAAATTNAATTCCAGGGATTGCCATCACGGATCTGCTGGCTTGGGTATACTCAGAGAGCAAAATTCGGTATAGCCTTAAACCAAATGGTGGCTAGTGGNGAGTTGTCAGCACCAGTTGTGATTGGTCGCGATCATTTGGATTGTGGATCTGTNGCATCNCCTTATCGAGAAACGGAAGCTATGAAAGATGGNTCTGACGCAGTAGCTGATTGGCCCTTGCTTAATGCACTTACTAGTACTTCTAGNGGAGCGACTTGGGTNTCAATTCACCAGGGTGGAGGTGTAGGTATGGGATTAGCAATCCACGCGGGGCAAGTGATTTGCGCAGATGGAACTCCTGAGATGGAAAAAAGACTAGAGGCCGTACTTACTAATGATCCTGGAACAGGTATTTTACGCCATGCGGATGCAGGTTATGAAGATGCTATTCAGAATGCAAAAAAATGGGACGTAGATATTCCAATGATTACAAAGATGTGATGGTAAATAAAGAATAAAGGATGAGTAACCAAAAAGCTAAAATCAATAATCCAAAATCACTATTTCTTAATAATGTTGGACAACTTGTTACAGCCAATGAAGATGAGGTCCAATGTATTAAGAACACATCAGTCTTAATTGAAAATGGTCAAGTAGTTTCAATTGGGGAAGGATATTCTAATCATTCCATTGATTGTGGAGGTAAAATGGTCACTTCTGGGTTTGTAGATTCCCATACTCATCCTGTTTATTATAATAAGCGAGATGAAGAATATGCCATGCGGTTAGCCGGAGCTTCTTACGAAGAGATTGCAGAAAAAGGTGGCGGGATTATATCTAGTGTGGAAGGTGTTAGACATGCATCTAAAGAAGTCTTAATTGAAAAAGTGTCTGATCGAATGGATCGCTTTATAACTTTTGGTACCACTACAATTGAAGCCAAATCCGGATATGGTTTAGATACAGAATCTGAACTCAAGTCCCTTGATGTAATTGAAACTGTAAACCAGACTCACGTAATAGATATGGTACCCACTTTTATGGGTGGACATGCCTTTCCAATAGAATACGAGGATGATCATGAAGCTTATATTGATCTTATTTGTGATGAAATGATTCCTGCTGTTTCAGATCAAGGGATTGCTGTATTCAATGATGTGTTTTGTGAAAAGGGATATTTTTCTGTAGAACAGTCTCGGAAAATATTGGAAGTAGGTACAAAACATGGTTTGAAATCGCGTCTTCATGCAGATGAGTTTGTAGATTCGGGAGCGGCCAAACTGGCTGGAGAAGTGGCAGCTTTTTCTGCTGATCACTTAATGGCGGTTAGTGAAGCAGGCATTGCCAATTTAGCAGAAAATAACATTGTGGCAACACTATTGCCTGGGACCACATTCTTTCTCGGAAAAACATCTTATGCCCCAGCCCGAAAACTTATCGATGCGGGAATTTCAGTGGCTTTAGCCACGGATTTCAATCCTGGCAGTTCTCATATCCAATCTATGCCCTTTATTATAACTTTAGCATGTATGCATATGGGGATGACGGTAGAAGAGGCATATCAGTCGGCTACTTACAATGGAGCTAAAGCACTAGGTTTAGAAGGAGAAATCGGTTCGATTGATGTAGGAAAAAAGGCCGATTTGATTTTATGGGATTTAGATTCATTGTTAGATATTCCATATCATGTCTCCAATCATTCGATACAGAAAGTAATCAAGAATGGAGAAGTTGTATTTGGCGCTTGACTATTCCAAGAGTCTTCCTGTAAAATCGCGCTTCTTTAACGAATATAAATGGTAATTAAATGATCTTAAGAAAATTTATCTTATTAGCTACTATTATCGTAATGAGCACTCAATTCGCGTTTGCAAATTATGCCTTTTATCGAAAGGTGTCTAATACATGTAAATTTTACCGAGTGGCTGTTGATGAAAATAAAATGTCATTAACTGAAACAAAAGATGGCTATCATTTTACTATTGAAATGAAGAGCCGTAGAGCTAATTTTGATATGGTAATGCTTGTGGGTTTTATATCTGTAGGACAAGCAATGAGCCATCAAGAAGCATTTGCCAAGCGAAGACCAGGATACCA
>PAIR01000030.1 GCA_002704905.1 Fidelibacterota bacterium | reverse complement strand
CAGTACTGTATTAATGAACTCAGAACAGGTTTTTATTGGAGAAGATACAGTTATCCAGCCAACGGCATTGATTAATGCTGAAAAAGGACCTGTTATTATTGATAGCGGTGTTACGATTTATGGGCAGACCTATTTTGAAGGCCCTCTATATATTGGAAAAGGGAGCTTGATCAAACCTTTAACACAGATAAAAAATTCAGTAATTGGTCCTATGTGTAAAATTGGTGGTGAATTGGATACAGTTATCATCCAAGGTTATACAAATAAAGTGCATGACGGACATTTGGGCGATGCGTTTCTTGGTGCCTGGATCAACTTGGGTGCTGGAACAGAAAACAGCAATTTGAAAAATAATTATGAACCTGTAAAAGTACAGGTAAATGAAAAAAATGTTGATACTAACAGTCTACATATTGGTTGTTTTATCGGAGATCATGTGAAGACAGCGATCGGAACATTAATAAATACAGGTACTGTGGTAGGGGCGGGAGCAATGATTGCCACGAATGGATTTGCTCCAAAGACGATTCGGCCTTTTACCTGGTATGTAAATGGTAAGCACCGAAAAGTAATGCTTGACAAGTTCTTTGAAACAACTTATCATGTGAAAAAGAGACGTGGCAAGACCCAGTCTGAAGCTGAAAATTTATTATTAGAGAAATTGCAAAATCAACGCTGAATAATGATTGCTGAGTGGTAACACTCCGATTATATTCGTGTCCTATTTTAGAGGAAAAAATTAATGTTAGAAGGTATAATCTGCCCTGTATGCGAGGCGACTTTAGAAGAAATCGATATCAAGGAATCGCTAACATGCAAAACTTGTAAAACTGATTTAAAAGATCGTAAATATTTAGACTTTCTTGAATTTCTTATGGCCAATGGATTGGTTGAGGATTTGGATTTCTTTGATCAAAAGGTGTATAGTGAAGATGTGGAACGTCTTGAGCCAGATGATGAAGAAGACGTTGATCCTGCAGAATTCGAAAAAAAGAAAGATATCTTTAGCTTATATGAGACTGAGATGGAAATGTATAAGCAAAAAGCTCAAGATGAAGAGATTAAAGGTTATGAAGATTTTGAGGGTATCGAAGAAGAATGGGAAGACTTTAACCAACGCGATTTTAAAAATCCAAATACTACGAAAAAATAATTATGGAAGATAATAAAAACGTCCAGCAAATCAATATTGAACTCACTCAGGAAGTGAGCGAAGGAGAATATGCTAACTTTGTTATTGTAACACACTCACCGGCTGAATTTGTAATGGATTTTACAAAGATTCTTCCGGGTGTAAGCAAAGCGCGCGTCCACTCACGAGTAATCATGGCGCCGCAGCATGCTAAAGCCTTTTTAGCTGCACTTGGAGATAATATTAAACGGTTTGAGCAGCAGAATGGTGAAATTGCACCTCCAGCGCAAGATGGATTTGGTGATTATCCGATCACACCGCCGGAAGGATCATTGCCGAACTAATAGATAACCCAGTCGTTTCCTTTTTTCAATTCTCTCATTTTTATTATAACCCAAAGGCTTAATACAGCCCAAGCCAAACCATAGCCCAATAATCCACCAAAAATAATATCTCCAGGATAGTGTACACCAACATATACTCGNCTAAAGGCCACCAGCGNTGCTATANAAAAATAGACTTGTTTTNTTTTCGGGTAGAAATAACCAAATACAACTGCCGCAGCAAATATATTGGCAGCATGGGAAGATACAAAACCGTACTTACCACCCTTGCCCATTAGGACTCGAATGCCCTCAATCATTTCATGGCTGGGCCGAAGNCGTCCAAAAAATGGTTTNAATATTGAAGCAGATGTATAATCCGCTAANCCACAAGCAATAATCAGGATTATAACAGTGATNTGCCCTCGTCGTCCACCTTTAATGGCTAAGTAAAGTATAATACATAGAATTGGGATAGCCCATATGTTCTGATTAGTAATAATAGGCATAAGGATATCGAAAAAAGGATTTGAAGTAGTCGTGTTGAAAAAACGAAATATCACTTTATCCATATTATTTAATAGTTCAAACATGGTAGAAATTACCNAATCTTTTGTTATAAAAAAGACTTGACCGAGGAGAAATGAGGGTATAATTTTGATTCATATTCTAGCAGGATCGTTATAAAAGAAGACTGGTTGTTCCCCCGCTCCCAGGATTCAAACGATCCTGCTTTAGTTTTAGTACATAAAAAGCCTCTGGAAGTTTCTAGGGGCTTTTTATGTAGAATTGAATTGTATATAAAGTTAATGCTTAGAAACGGGCATTGAGCTTCAATGTAATATGACGTCCAAGCTTTGGGCCACCAATGATTTCACGGTGTACGTTGCCATTTATATTATTAATATTAAGCAATAAATCATATNTCTCAGCAAATCGATANCCAAGCATGGTATCAAATACCAGATATTCATCGATAATGCCATAGTGAACGCCTGCTGCCCACTCAAATTCAGGAATATATCGAAATCCTATATTCCCATGGAAACCTTTGTCAGCGTTATAAGCCATCTTTGCGTTTATTTTGAATTTGGGAGCATTGATAGGATCATAAGAGCGCGTTAAGAAATTCCAGAATTTAGTTTTACCTAGAAATGAGAAATTCACATCTGTGCTAATCTGAGGNGTAAGAAATGCATACAAACTGGCATCCATTCCCCACAAAGTGACTTGGCCATAATTAATATTAGTCAACATNAGATTTACAGGATTATCAAAATTTGTTACGTCGTCAGTCCACCAAGCTCCCAGTGTATCTCCATAAGCGTAATCTAACCTAGTTCCATTTCGTTGATCGGCAGGTTTGTCCCACCATCCAGCCGGAATGATNGATNCCCAGTCAGCAGAACCGTATTCGATATAATAATATCCTGGTATGCCATCACCNCCATCCTTAATACCGCTGTGCTNACCAGTTGGGATAAAACCCAATATTTCAGGGTCAGGATTTTCTACGGAATAGAATCCCGCAGAGGTATCTAAGACCACAGGTGTTACCCAGGTGAGATCACTTACAAAATCACTGTANGTGCTATAGTAGAGNTCNAATGAAGCNCGTATCTTTGGACTAATAAAACCGGAATAACCAAANTCATAGGTCCATACTTCNTCCGAACGNACTGGTTCAATTTTTGTATAATCTTCTGCATTNACAAACTGCCCCGGGCGACCCAATACAGCTGGAATGTAAAGGGCTGAACCTGTAGGCATATTTGACCATCTGAATTCTGATGAAGAACCAGCACGAACATCAAACATCATGAGTTCGCCAGATGCATCTCGGGTNAAAGTATACCCATCTTTATTTCCACGAGCCATAACTGGNAACACGGAGTACTGNGCTGCCAAAACTTCCAAATATAATCCTTGAGAAGAAGGTGTATTAAACGCNCGCGCAGCCGTTAAGCGGAAGGTTTGACTATCATTCGGTTTGTATAATAGTCCAACCTTAGGTGAGATTTGAGGAAAGTATTCCATGGTTTCACCTGATAGNGGATCTTTTAGNAATTTAATTCCTCCATCTTCTTGCTGACCACTGTGAAGGTCAACGCGTCCCGAAAGGATTANTTGAAAGTGGTCACTCAGTTTGGATTGGGACTGACTATAAAAACCGAATTCATTGGTNACCAATAATTCATCCCATTCATCAATTTTNCCATCCCCATCATTATCAATTCCATCCTCATCGTAACTAACTGGATTCCTGCCTGGTTGACCATCNGGNAGNATAGTCCCNAATGTTTTGGGCATAGTNCGCTGNTAGTCACCACCCCAGATNAGTTTNGTNTCNAGNAAATTGAAATCTAGATTATGCTGGAACTGGAAGTGGAAAAATTTTGAATGGTCTGTTACGATACCACCCGTACGCATATTTCGTGTATNACCAGATAGGGAGGTATTTAAATAAGCCTGGGCGTACCAGTTTTTGTAGACCCATCTTCCTTGAAAAAATTGATAGATCCAGTCATCGGCAAGATATCGGCCAATACCGGTTATATTAATATTGGTTGCTTGTGCAAAGCCATAGTTCAAACTAATGAAGTGATCAGGAGAAAAGTCATAGTCCGTTCTAATATCGAAACGTGTATTATTGATCTTAAAGTGAGGTATGTCACTAATGCCATCTTCGTCTCGATCATTGACTTTATTATCCTTAGCTAAATAGGTAGTATCAACAATGCCATCACCGTCACGATCCACTTTGATATCCCATCCATCCCACCAAGCAAGTCCATCTTCAAAATAATCATCTAATTCATCACCATCTCCCGCATCATCCAGCCATTGNCTGTAGTGTGCCTCTTTTTCTGAATTTTCAATATATTCCCAATCGTTTGCATTAAACTGTACCAGTGACATTTTATAACCCAGTTTTCCAATAGATCCAGCGTGACGCACCTGTGTCTTTAAAAAATTTCTTGTTCCACCGGTTATACCAACAACAGTTCCTTTAGATTCTTTGGGGCGTTTAGAAATAATATTTACAACGCCTGCGTGTGCATTTGGCCCATATAGTGCAGAGGAAGGCCCCAGTACCACTTCAATCTGCCGCACATCATCAGAAGTTAATGGAATAACATTGTAAGCGATTAAACGAAGTGAGGGTACATTAGCCATACGTCCATCTGTAAGCGTAAGTAATCGGCTACTAAAACTTGAATTGAATCCTCTTGCACTTAGGTTATAGCTGTCAAGCCCTGAAGCTGTAAAATCAACCCCTTTAATATTCTTAAAGTAGTCTCCCAGGTTTGGATTGCTGGCATTACGGATTTTAAGTTCAGAGATTAGAGAAATTGCCGCTGGTGCATCTGTGATCTTTTCGCGTCTGCGACTTGCTGTTACTATGTATTCATCCAACTGGATAGCAGAAATACTTAACTGAGCATTGAAGGTTTGTGAATCAGATGAGACCTCTAAATTGGAGTTGAAATCACTATATCCAATATAAGTAATTTTAATCTGGTAAGATCCTAGAGGTACATCCTTAATATAATATTCACCATTAATATCAGTGGCAGCACCAGTACTCAATCCATTCCCACTAAGAACTACATTAGCTCCAATGAGTGGGTCGTCAGTTTGAGAGTCGGTAATCTTACCAGTTAGATTAATGCTTTGGGAATAAAGAGACGTACAAGTAATAAAGGTAATAGCAATTAAATTTCTTATTTTTTCTATCATAATAAAAAAGTGGGGGCAGTCTTAAGACTACCCCCACCCGTTATGAACGATACACTTGCGAGGTATCGGAAATTACTGTACTGCTTCAGTCCAAGATGAATTGAATTGAATCGTCTCATTAACAGGCATACATACACCCTTAGTGATAACATATTTCATTTTACCACCAGCNCCTGTTGCTAAGCCAGCAAGTGCAAAATCTGCTGCACTNTCATCNACTACAGCAGGGGCAGCTGGATTTGTGCTATTCACAAGAAGTGCATAGGGCATACCAAAAGNAGTTACGCCACCACCNCCAGCTAGGTTATCTGCATGCATATAAACAACCATATCAACAGGTGTTATAGCTCCATCTCCATCAAGGTCAGTCAAAGGATTCTTAACATCTGAAACTTTAGCAACTGTTTCAGCAGATATATTAAAACCATACCAAGTTAAAAAACCTCCCCATGATGCCAGAGCTGCGGACATAATATAAGCTTCAGAAGTAGGATCTGTAGTTGCAGTGGGGTCCCATCCGCCGGCTGCATTTACAGGAAGACCGTTAAGACCAGATACCACTCTGTCATCGGCTTCAGCCCATGTAGTCTTCACTTGGGAATATTGTGAATCATGACCATCACGGTCTAAAAAATTGAGNGTAAATGCTGCAGGTNNNACATCACGNTTAACCGTGAATTTTCCATCGTTAAATGGNGGTAAGACCTGATCAATACCAACAACAGGTGCAAGTTCAAATACACCTGTATCATAATTCGCNGTCCAGTCTCCAGTATCATTGATCTGNGGTGGCGGAATCATTAAATAAGTACTGACACAANGTTTCATCCAAGCGTAATGAAGGGTANGTCCCTTTTACGGTATAGGTACCTTTTGTAGTTTTAGATTTAGANTCNAGCAGCTCAACNTTCATTGAAATACCAACAGCNGCAAGNGCNGCTGCATCAAATGTGGCCACCCGAGGGAAGCCTGGGGCATTATCCCCTGCTTTAAAGCTTGCAAGTGTTTGGTTGCTTGCGCCAGCAACAAGGGCTGCATCAGCACCAGTAGCAGCTGCAAAGGCTGCTGCGTCTTTCCAATTTGCAACTAGTGGATATGCATCTGCAGAATGGNNAACACCTGCTTTAGTNACAACTACACGGGTATATGTGCCCGATAATCCTGATAGTTGCCATGTTCCAACGGCATCACCAAGGTTAGGACTGTTATCTTCATCCTCACAGGCAGAGAAAAGAATCATTCCTGCTATAATGAGTGATGACATTTTAAAGATTCTTGATTTCATAATCGCTCCTTATATGTATTCGTTCAAAATTCGATATACTAACAATTTTCATGCTAAATAAGTCAATATTGCCTCGCAAGAGCTCTTACATAGCGTAAAAAAAATACATAAGACCTATCGGTGTTACAACCTTTTTTTTGATTATTTACGTCTCTCAAGCCAACGTTTAAATGACCATAAAAGCATAACAATACCAAATAGCAATAGGAGGTTAGGTACAAAATATTTCACCAAAAATTCCATATATAAATATAAATGATTATGTGAAAATTTTCTTATAAAATAAAAATAGACCGACCAGTCGGTTTATATCTTGATTTTTCATCGACTATGAATATAACTTTATCTAAAATTAAGTGGTCTATTTAATGGTATTATCTATACCCACAGGAAATCAAATACATGAAAATTGCAGTATTAGTTAAACAGGTGCCTGNTGCAGAATCACCCTTACCCATCCTTGCAGATCAGAAATGGGTGGATGAAAGTGCTGTTGCATATGTTATGAATGAGAGCGANAATTATGCTCTCGAAGAAGCACTCCACATTAAGGAGGTTAATGGGGATGGTGAAGTTGTTGTTGTAAGCCTTGGTCCTTCCCGTATTCAAAAAGTAATTCGAGAAGCNCTGGCAAAAGGAGCTGANCGGGCAATACACATTGAGATGGANACNNNAGGANCTATCGATCCANTNGCAANCGCATCTCANTTTGCNCAAGCTTTAAAAGATGAGAATTTTGATNTAATTTTTTCAGGACTCCAGTCNGATGATNTTGGTATGGGACAAACTGGTGTGATCCTTGGTGAAATGATGGGGATGGCAACAGCATCTCTGGCCATGGCAACGGAAGTAGGAGATGGAAAGATCAAAGTGAAACGAGAACTTGAAGCGGGTTGGTTTCAATGGGTATCGCTTACGCTTCCTGCCAGTATTACTATCCAATCCGGGCTAAATACACCGCGTTATCCATCATTAAAAGGTATTATGGGTGCAAAGAGAAAAGAGATTAAAGTAATAGAGCCCAGTGACAATGATTCAATGCAATCTCTAGAAAAAATTTATGTACCACAGAGCGATAAACAGACGGTTATGATTGAGGGTTCAGTTGATCAAATGGTAGAGAAATTGATCAATGCGTTCCGTAACGATATAAAGATATTGTAAAAGGCTATTATGGATATTTTAATTATACTTGAAGATAATAATGGCAAGATTCACCGGATGGGTTTGGAATCCATTGCCGCCGCTCAAAAAATGGCTGATAGCTTAGGGTTTTCTATGGGTGCAGTTGTTTTAGGTTCAAATGCTGATGTATTAGCTGAAGAGGCATCTGAATACAATATAGGTGAAGTCATTAAAATAAATGATAGCCTATTAGGATCCTATTCAGCTGATGGATATGCGGAAGCAGTGAAGCAAATTATTGAGCAGGAAGCTCCCACATATGTATTGTTTGGGCATTCCTACCAAGTAAGAGATTATGCCCCAAAAGTGAGCGCAAAAATGATGAAGCCATTATTAGTCGATAATGTGGCTGTGAATATGGATGGAGGAAAAGTTGTTTTCACAAAGCAAATGTTTAATGCGAAACTTTTCTCCGATNTAACACCAAGTGGNGAGGGGCCATATTTGGTGANTTTTCAGTCTGCCGCTTTTTCATCGGAAGCTGCTGAAACTGGATCGGCAACTATTCGGGATGCAAGTGTAAATCTAGATGCATCCATGATCAAGACTGAATCAGAAGACCCTTTNCAAGAGGAGGCNGGTGGTGTTGATCTTTCATCTGCNGAATTGATCGTTTCANTCGGNCGNGGAATTGGAAAAGAAGAAAATATACCTTTAGCTCAATCNTTAGCAGCAGCTTTAGGTGCTGAACTCGCTTCATCTCGNCCAGTGGTGGATGCNGGNTGGCTCCCATCAGCNCATCAGGTTGGAAGTTCAGGCCAATCAGTCTCTCCNAAAATGTATTTGGCCTTGGGTATGTCNGGTGCGATTCAGCACGTGGTGGGTATGAAAGGATCAAAAAATATTGTAGCGATCAATAAAGATCCAGAGGCCCCTATATTTGAAATTTCTGACTATGGAGTGGTTGGTGATATTATTGAAATAATTCCAAAATTGACTGATGCCCTGAANGNGGGTTGAAACACTGTGGAANGNGCTTTTTCATTTGTAGAAAANTTGGTACTAACACTTGGAATTTTTCTTGTTTTAAGTTCTTTTATTTTTGAGTTATGGCGGCGTCTTCGGATTGTATTCAAGGGGCGTGAGTCATTGCCTTTTGATCGATTTGGTACACGAATCTGGCGAGTAATTAAAGAATCATTTTTCCATGAAAANATAATAGGGGGAAGATTTTGGCCTGGCNTAATGCATGGGCTAGTCTTCTGGGGATTNATNGTTTTTGGTCTGGTGACACTTGATCATTTTGCCATTGGTTATGATCATCCATTGATGAGTGATTCCACCCATAAGAATTATTCCTATATTGTTATTCCTTTTTCTATCCTTGTTCTCATTGGGATTANCACATTAACCTATCGAAGGTTTATTACCCGACCAAAAGCCTTGGGAGAAATATCATTGACTTCAGGGCTAGTGGCTGTTTTTATTACTGTCTTGATGGTTACCTATCTTTTGGGGGAGATGAAATTATCTCCACTGGTCTGGCGAGTAAATTGGTGGCTGCACACCATAACTATAATGGCCTTTATTGTTTTAATTCCTCGATCAAAACACCTTCANTTGGTATTAGCTCCGATTAATATATTTTTCAAACCATTTGAACAGGAAAGTCATACACCGGTTGATATTAATTTGGAAGGATCGGAAGATGAACTAGATGCTATGCTCTCCGACCTAACTCGGATGACAAAAAACCAAGCTCTAGATATTTTCTCCTGTGTAGAATGCGGCCGCTGTCTGGATGTCTGCCCAGCAAGTAGAGGTGGAGGGATATTGGATCCCAAAAACCATTTTATATTAGATCTACGTCAACCCCTTTTAGATAGGGGCGACGTAGATGTGCTGTCCAATATTAATGTGGAAGCAGGTTGGGAGTGCACTACATGNCTGGCTTGTACAGAAGTATGTCCGGTGGGAAACCAGGTGGAAAAATCCGATGAAATTCGTCGCTTAGAAGTGCTTGTAGAAGGGAAAGTTCCACAGGAATATCAAAAATTATTCATGAATTTGCAGGAATCAGGAAATACTGAAGGTGCCACNAGNAGTCCATTGGCCGAAAGGTTNCCAAAATATACACCAGATAAGGAATANTTACTTTGGTTGGGTTGTTTTGCGCGTTATGAAATGGATCCCAATTTCACAAAATCAGTCGANAANTTTACNAAAATATTAGATGTGGCTGGTATATCNTATGGTATATTGGAAAATGAACATTGTTCAGGCGACCCGGCAAACCGGTTGGGAGATAAATTAACTTATACCATGCTCAGGGAACATAATATGGAACAATTATCCGATGTGAAAAAAGTAGTCACACATTGTCCTCATTGTGCTTTAAACCTAGAAAAAGAATATGCCAAATANGCAGAAGTGAACTATAAAGTTGAGCATCATTCTCAAGTCATTGAACAGTTGATAAATGAGGGTAGGATAGTGGTTAGAAAAGGTAATAAAGGCAAGGTAACCTATCATGATCCCTGTAATCTATCACGAATGTTAGACGAGGTTGATGCACCAAGGACTGCAATCCAAGCCACTTCAGAAAATTTCTTTGAACTAGAAGAATCGGGTCGTAATACTCTATGCTGTGGTGCAGGTGGTGGATTATGGTGGAAAAAGGAAACCACAGGAAGAACTCATTTAGTTAGAGCTGAACAGGTAGTTGAGTCAGATGCTGATACAGTTGTGACTGGTTGCAATTTTTGCTATGGAATGATGAATCAAGGATTAAAACCGCTTACACCGGAAACGCGCTCAGAAATCCAAGTTAAAGATATTGCCGATATGGTCGCTGAAAATCTGGTTGAAAACGCGAAAGATTCATCGGNCTCATAACCNGATGGGTAGATTATAAATCTAATCTAATAATCGTAGGGGACATATCAGGATAATGNTAAATTTACTTGGATTTTATTCAACTTANTNTAATTAAATAATGCAANATTTTTGTTTTTCCCTAGCAATCTTTACGTCCATTCTACTGGGTGAATCATCCAATTCAAGAGGGATTGTTGATGACTTTACCAAACTCAAATATAAAATAGCCAAAGCTACTCGGGTTTCTAAACCGCCAGTAATTGATGGAATNATTGATGACTTATCATGGAGTGATGCGTTTATAATTGATGAATTTCTTCAATTTGAACCATACAATTTAGAAGCACCAACTGTTCATACTGAAGCGCGGGTACTCTATGATGATGAATANNTTTATATTGCTTTTAATAATNTTGATCCCAATCCAGAAAATATTATGAAACGATTAGCTCGAAGAGATGATTGGGAGTCTGGATTTGGTTCTAACTCTGATTGGGTAGGAATTGGTATCGATTCAAGAAANGATGATAAAACTGGATACTGGTTTGCAGTGAATGCGGCCGAGGTTCAGGTCGATGTGGTTATTGCCGGAGAAGGTCATGATGCTTTTGACAGTACGTGGAATGTGGTGTGGNAAAGTAANGTCTCCCATAATGCTAATGGNTGGTCTGCTGAAATTCGAATTCCATTTAATGTATTTCAATTCAGTAAGAATGATATTCAAGAATGGGGTGCGTCTTTTCAACGGCACTATTATGGTNAACAGGAGGAAATACAATGGCCAGGCCGTGCCAAAGGTGTAAGAGGAATGGTNCCTCATTATGGTATTCTCAAAGGCATTAAGGATATTCCCCCGCCTCGCAATNTTGAACTAATGCCTTATCTCTTAGCAGGNCAAGTGGATCAAGACAAGATTGATAACACGCAAAATATTGGTTTAGATGCTAAATATAGCCTTACTTCCAATACGACAATTAATATGACTTTCAATCCAGATTTTGGTCAAGTTCAAGCTGACCCTTCGGTACTTAATCTTTCTGCCTTCGAAACTAGATTACATGAACGGCGTCCATTTTTTGTGCAGGGTGCTAATTTCTTTAAAAGCAGGCTAAATTTATTTAACTCTAGGCGAATTGGTAATCGGCCAGATTATTATTCTCCTGATTCTGGTACAATAACAGATCAACCTAATGAAACAAGAATACTGGGGGCAGCAAAAATATTAGGTGAAACATCAACAGGTGTTCGATATGGAATAATAAATGCTGTCACAAATAAAGAATATGGTACCAGAGAGTATGAGGATGGTGAGAAATTGAATAAAGAAAGTTTTTTACTTGAACCATATACTAATTATTTTGTGGGTCGTATTGAAAAACCAATCATTAATAATCTTTCAACTATTGGTGTAATGAGCACGGATTTAAGGCGACAGGGTGAAAAAGAACAAAATAGTGCNTTTAACATTGATTGGCGTATAAAGTTAATTGATAATAAACTGTCTTTTGATGGCCAGACTGCTAACTCAATCAATAATGGACTGAATGGATATGCAAGTCGGTTTATCCTTAGCTATCGAGACCCGGTATGGTGGGATCTGAGTTCTTGGGCTGGATATAGGGATAAAAACTTTGATGTGAGCAGTATGGGTTATCAGGAAAAAAATAACAATTGGTATGTGGGGTTGCGTGGTTCAATTCGAAGAGATCAACCAAAAGGTGTATTCTTAAATCAGAGCTTAAGAATTAAATATAACATTGGTGGGTTAAATGATGGCTTGATTACGAGAAAGAATATTGAACTAGAGCAGGATAATAACTTTTTGAATTATTGGGGAATNGGTTGGGAAATTAAATACAATCCNGAAGTCTATGAAGATGATGACATTTATCGAGATTCAAGAGCACTAATCATTAAAGATGAAGCTTGGCAATCATTTAATTTTTGGTTTAGAACTGATAGGCGTAAGAGGGTAATCATAAGGCCACGTTTTGATATTAACAAAGGCGAAATTCGAGGAGTAGGCACTAGTTATAGATTAGAGCTTATGATTAGACCNACTGATTATATTCATTTCGAAATCAGTGCTGAGAGAGAAAATAAGCCTGGCTCTATGCAGTGGGTTGGTATTTTGGAGGATGAAAATGGGNCGAATATTATTTACTCTAACACACAAAGAAAGCAAAGTAATGTAGAAGCTAGATTGAATATTAATTTTTCACCTAAAATGACATTTGAAGCCTACTACCAGCCATTTAAAGTGGAAATGAATTATGTAGACTATAATCGTTTGTTAGAAGAAAAATCATTTAATGTAAGCCCCTACCAATACAATGAAGATAAAGACTTTCGGATTAATAACCAGGTGGGTACGTTTGTATTCCGTTGGGAATATTTACCGGGNAGCCTTATTTATGCTGTATATAATCTCCACGATAATAATTATTATTCTTACGAAAAATCATCTTGGAGTCGTTCAAAATCTAATTCCCTGTTTCTTAAAGTNGATTATTTTTTCCAGATTTGATTAATCTTTGTTATTACAACNAAANCTATAATTTATTTAGATAAATCNATCAATTTGATCTGGAGTTCANTNGCATGCTCTAGAATCCGTTCATCTCTGTAGAATTCACCAAAATAAATTTTATTAATGCCAGCATTAGCAATGAGTTTAAAACAATCATAACAGGGGGAGGCAGTTACATAAATTTCACTGTCCTNTAACCTNACTCCATGACGTGCTGATTGGACAATGGCATTGGCTTCAGCATGTATGGTCCGCACACAATGGGTATTTTCCATTTCGTGTCCTACATCATCGCAATGTTCTAATCCTCGAATAGAGCCATTATATCCTGTAGCTAGAATCGTTTTTTCACGGACAATGACTGCGCCAACATGCTTTCGATCACAGGTAGATCGTGTTGCAACCTCATTGGCGATATTCATAAAATATTTTTCCCAAGTAACTCTTTTATCTGAGGTATTCATTATGAGTCTTTAACAAATATTTTAACTGCAGAGCGCAGTTCTCCAAAATAAATCCGCTTTACAAATTGGGCTAATTCTGCGGTGAGAATAAGATAAGCCCAAGTTGGGATGGGTACTTCGGAGCAGCCCTTGATTAATACCCGTTTATCCGCATATTGAGACCAGTCAATNTTGGCAACTTTCTCCCGAAAAACTTTTTCCCTNAGGATTTCACCATCNAAAAAATCGTTCAAAAAAATNGTTTCCATTTAATCTTTAATCTGCTCTGTGGACATGTAGACAGGTTTCTTATCGCCCATAAAATAATGGTAATCTAGAATACCATATCCTTCATGATTACGAGTAGGNCAAGTGCTGCAACTCTTGGAGCCATCCTTTCGATGGCGTACCATTTCTAATAATTTTTCATCAGTTTCTGCAGCGCCAGCGACTAATGCTTTATCTGTCTCTATATACCACCGCATGGTGACGAGATATTTATATTTTTTTGATTCATTTCCATTACCACTCATGGTTTAACTCCTTTATAGACGTTCAGACTTCGGGTGAAAAGTAAGCAAAAATTATGCGAAAATATGGGCCGTTTTTTCAATACTTTCCGCTAATTGATCTATATCTTCTTTATTATTATATAAATACATGCTTGCTCGGGCAGTAGCGGTTATACCCAGGTAATCCATAATCGGTTGAGCACAATGATGTCCTGCGCGGATACAGATTCCATCTGTATCAAGAAACTTTGCTAAGTCATGAGGGTGAATATTTTTCAAATTAAAAGAAATAACAGCGCCGCGATTTGGAGAATTTCCATAAAAAATAATATCTTTATTTTGCGAAAGAATCTCCAGCCCATATTTTAACAATGATTGTTCATGCTCATGGATTTTTTCTATTCCAATTAATTCCAAATAATCAATTGCGGCACCCAAACCGATGACCTGTGCAATATTAGGAGTGCCTGCTTCGAATTTCCATGGCACATCATTCCAGGTTGATTTTTCCATGTTGACTGTATTGATCATTTCGCCGCCACCTAAGAATGGATTCATTTCTT
>PAIR01000029.1 GCA_002704905.1 Fidelibacterota bacterium | reverse complement strand
ACTTTCTATAAAACTTGAAGGAAAGTTAAAAAAAGAGGATATTGAAACTATTATTCGCTCTTTTTACTACATTTCAAAAAAATTGCAAAAGAAATAAAAAAAGTTAGTTATCGTTCTTTCCTATCCTTAATATCACAGCACGTGATTGATATGAACACAAAAAATTATTACAGCTGGTATTGGTTTTTTACCCATGGAGGGGTTTCTTAGTCCCAGGTATACCTGTGCATGCTGACTATGTTTAAACCCCGACTTTGATCGGGGTTTTTTTTTGCTCAAAATGGATAAAACACAACTTACATACGACGAATTTCAAGACTTGGTTTCCCAGGGATGCCAAACCGTACCTGTCTATAAACGGATATTGGCTGATCTACTCACACCAGTGGCGGCATGGGTTCACCTTTCCAAGAAAGCGGAATATGCCTTTTTGTTGGAATCGGTAGAAAAAGGTAATCAATATGCACGATATTCTTATGTGGGCATTAATCCACAGAAGATTTTCATGCATAAAAATGGGCAAACCACCATAAATGAAGGTGTACAAACCACTGCAGTGGAAATCCCTTTTTTAGATTTGCTTCGTGAAACCCAATCCCAATATAATATGGCAAAATTACCGGGAATTCCGTCTTTCACCGGTGGGCTGGTAGGCTACCTTGGTTACGAAACCATCGCTTGGGTAGAAGATATTCCGATCCATGATGAATCTGATTTAGATGTCCCCGATTCAGTTTTCATGCTATTTGAAGATATGATCGCCTTTGACCATTTGAAAGGATCGGCGCTGGTGATTTCCAATGTAAAAGTGGATTCAGAGCGTGATTTCAAACAACAGTTCGATGAAGCACATGAAAGAGTTGATTCTATCGGAGAATCACTCCATTCAGATGTGGATTACCAAACACCGATCCGTGTGGAAAAAAGCACAGCGTCTTCTAATTTTGATCAAGATACATTTGAATCAGCCGTACTAAAAGCAAAAGAACACATCATAGATGGAGATGTTTTCCAGTTGGTCCTTAGCCAGCGATTTGAGCGGAAAACATCGGTAGAACCGACCACACTCTATCGGGCAATTCGGACGATCAACCCGTCGCCCTACATGTTTCATTTAAAGATAAATGATTTTGATATTATTGGCGCATCCCCTGAACTCTTGGTGAAAGTTGATGGCTGCACCGTAGAGATCCGTCCCATCGCAGGTACACGCCACCGAGGACAAACGGATGCAGAAGATCAAGCACTGGCAAGAGATTTAATCAATGATGAAAAGGAATGCGCCGAACATTTGATGCTCTTGGATCTTGGGCGAAATGATGTGGGGCGCGTATCTGAATTCGGTTCCGTAACAATTTCGGAGAACATGGTGATTGAAAATTATTCTCACGTGATGCATATTGTTTCTGATGTAAAGGGAAAATTGTCTTTGGACAAAGACCCATTTGATGCGCTCATGAGCGGATTCCCAGCAGGGACGGTCACCGGTGCCCCAAAGATTCGGGCCATGGAAATCATCCACAATTTAGAACCAGAGCGACGGAACATTTATTCCGGTGCTGTTGGATTTTTTGATTTTACGGGAAATGTAAATACGTGTATCGCAATCCGCACCATGATAATGAAGGATGGAACAGTTCATTTTCAATCTGGAGCAGGAATCGTTCATGATTCAAACCCAACCAAAGAATTTGAAGAAACGGTGAATAAGGCCAAAGCCATCATGACGGCTATTGATTTAGCGGAAAATGGTTTAGTAACATGATTCTTGTCATCGACAACTACGATTCTTTCACCTACAATTTGGTGCAATACATTGGATCCATTAATCAAGATGTAAAAGTGGTTCGCAATGACCAGTTTGAATTAGGCCAGGTCAATACATGGTCACCTACACATATTGTGATTTCCCCTGGGCCGGGGCGGCCTGAAGAGGCGGGTCGATCTGTTGAGGTTGTCCAGGAGTTTGGTTCCTCAATTTCAATCCTTGGGGTCTGTTTAGGGCATCAATCTATTGTAATAGCTTATGGAGGTACAGTGATTCACGCATCAGAGATTGTCCATGGGAAAACAGCCAATATTCAACATAATAGTTCCATACTGTTTGGTGGAATTAATGGTTCATTTCATGGTACACGATATCATTCATTGATTGCTGACCGCAATTCACTTCCAAAAGAATTTAAAGTGACGGCCGAATTGGATAATGGACTCATAATGGGTATTGAGCATGAATCGCACTCTGTGTTTGGTGTTCAGTTTCACCCTGAATCCATTGCAACAGAAAATGGAATGCAGATTATTAAAAACTTTTTAAACACTGAATGTTAAACCTCGTGAAACATGAGATCACCCTTCAAGTATCACAGGGTACTAGAAAAATCAAATGAAACAAATATTAGAACAATTACTCAGGAAACAGAATCTCAACCGGGATGAAGCATTCAATGTGATGCTCTCCATTATGTCCGGTGAATATGACAACGCACAAATTGCCGGATTTCTTATAGCGCTCAGGGCAAAAGGTGAAACGGTGGATGAAATCACAGGATTCGCCCAGGCCATGCGTGAGAAAATGGTTACAGTCCCTCTGGATTCCGCAGCTATTGATATGTGTGGTACGGGCGGTGATGCTTTAGGCACATTTAATATTTCTACCGCTTCAACTTTTGTAGTGGCCGGCGCCGGCGTTCATGTGGCCAAACACGGGAACCGTTCAATGACATCAAAATCTGGATCGGCTGATGTACTGCAAGCATTGGGAATTGCCATTGATAAATCAGTGGAAGAGTCCACAAAAGATATTGAAGAGATAGGATTGGGATTCATGTTCGCTCCAGCTTATCACCCCGCCATGAAACATGCGATTGGTTCACGGAAAGCACTAGCCACGCGGACGGTATTCAATATTTTAGGTCCGCTTTGCAATCCCGCCGATGTAAAAGCCCAGGCCATGGGAATTTTTCATCCTGATCTAACAGAAGTCCAAGCAAATGTGTTAAAAGCACTCGGTTCTACTGATGTGATGGTTTTTCATGGTCGCGATGGTTTGGATGAAATTTCCACAACCACCACTACAAAGATCAGCCAAATACAAAATGGTAGTGAAATAAATACAATTGAATTTGATGCAATGGAATTGGGTCTTGATCGTACAACACTGAATGATCTCCAAGGAGGAGAACCGAATGAAAATGCAGAAATCATTCGAAGTATTATGAACGGTGATAAGGGAGCAAAACGGGACATCGTTCTACTAAACGCTGCCGCGGGAATTGTTGTTGGAGGCAAAACTCAAAATTTAAAAGAAGGATTGGTAAAAGCGGCTGAAGCTGTGGACTCCGGCGCCGCGCTGAATGTATTAAACCAATTGGTTGAATGAACATCCTTGAACAAATATTAGACGTGAAACGAAAAGAAATGGAGCACGTGCACCCAAGTGTGAGTTTACTTGATCCTTTCAAAACAATTAACCTAAAGGATGCTCTTTCAGCGCCGGGCATTTCGGTGATCGCCGAAATCAAAATGAAATCTCCCAGTGAAGGGGAAATTCTTACTAACGCTAATCCTGTTCAGATAGCTAAAGATTATGAAGCAGCCGGGGCTTCTGCCATATCTGTACTTACGGATAAGCAATTTTTTGGTGGACATATCGATATTTTAGAATCGGTGAAAAAAGCAGTTTCGATTCCTGTTTTATGTAAAGACTTTATTATAAGTGAGCATCAAATCATGGAAGCGGGTCGCGCTGGTGCCGATGCATTTTTATTGATCGCCGAAGCACTGGATAAAGATAATATTTCTGGTTTTATCAAATTTGGGAAAAAATTAAATCTGGAACCTCTAGTGGAATTTCACTCGGAAGAAAATGCGGAAATTATCGCTGAATTGGCGCCGGACATAGTAGGTGTGAATTGCCGTGATCTAAATAGCATGACATCCGATATTACTTTTTTCAAAAATATAATTTCTTCATTTCCATCCAATTGTATGAAAGTAGCAGAAAGTGGCATTTATACATCGAACGATTTAAAATACGTTTCAGATTTGGGCTATGATGCAGCACTTATTGGGACATCGCTCATGAGAACCGGAAACCCAGGAAAAGCATTAGGAGAATTAGTTGGGGGGCTCTCATGATTCCAACAAAGATTTGCGGTATCACAAACTTGTCAGATGCCCAAACAGTAGCCGCGCATGGAGCTTCTGCCATCGGTTTCATTTTTTTTGAAAAAAGTTCCCGGGCTATTTCTATAGAAGATGCAAAATTTATTTCTGACCATCTATCAAATGATATTTCAAAAGTTGGCGTCTTTGTTAACCATGAAAAAGAATTTATTGAAGAAGCAATTGGTTTTGTTTCCCTCAACATGATTCAACTACACGGAGATGAAACACCAGAATTTTGCAATCAATTTAAGGTGCCTATCTTAAAGGCTTTGCAGATTAAGGATGAAGCAAGTTTGTCTGTCATGCGTGATTTTAATGTAGATGGATTTCTACTGGATACCTTTTCTAAAGACTATTATGGCGGAACGGGTAAAACATTTGACTGGTCTTTATTAAATGGTAAACAGAAAACTCCGATAATTTTATCTGGTGGATTAAATGCTAGCAATATTTTAGATGCAATTGCATCGGTAAATCCATCTGCGATAGATGTAAATAGCGGTGTAGAATTATCACCCGGAGTTAAAGATCATGACAAAATTAAAACTCTTTTTAAAAAACTCGATGGAACGTATTCAAGTGTTCGCGTGTTCACAAACACATAATTAAAATGAAAAATAAATTCAAAGATTACAATCTTCCAGATTCTCGGGGTCATTTTGATAAATTCGGTGGAAAGTTTGTCCCAGAGACACTCATTCCAGCCTTGCAAGAACTTGAACAGCATTACACAGCAGCTAAACAGGATGAAGCATTTCAGAACAAACTGAGCGGCTTATTGAAACATTATTCCGGGCGGAAGACTGCCCTTTATTTTGCAGAACGAATCTCCAACGAACTGGGATTCAAAGTATGGCTGAAGCGGGAAGATTTAAACCACACTGGCGCCCATAAGATCAACAATGCATTGGGACAAATTCTGCTTGCTAATCGCATGGGTAAAAAGCGAATTATTGCAGAAACTGGTGCCGGTCAGCATGGTGTCGCTACAGCAACAGTGGCAGCTCGGTTTGGATTGGAATGCATCGTTTATATGGGCGAAGAAGACATTCGCAGGCAAAAATTAAATGTGTTTCGGATGAACTTGTTGGGTGCTCAAATCCGCACCGTTTCATCGGGAAGCATGACCTTAAAAGATGCGACAAATGAAGCAATAAGAGATTGGGTAACTAATGTTGAATCCACTTACTATCTCATTGGTTCCACTGTTGGTCCCCACCCTTATCCCACGCTTGTCCGAGATTTTCAATCGGTTATTGGAAAGGAAGTGAAACAACAATTTATCGAACAATCGGGACAAAAATTACCGGATCGACTGGTAGCCTGTGTCGGCGGCGGTTCCAATGCCATGGGACTATTTTATCCACACCTGAAAGACGATGTGGAGATTATTGGTGTAGAAGCTGGAGGCAAAGGACTTGAAAGTGGAAAACATGCAGCCACTTTGACAAAAGGAGATTTTGGTGTTTTGCACGGCGCCGCAAGCACACTACTCCAAAATGAAGACGGGCAAGTGGCGCTCCCCTATTCTATTTCTGCAGGGTTGGATTATCCCGGCATTGGCCCAGAACACAGTTATCTCAACGAGTCTGGGCGTGTACAATATTATACCGCCACTGACACAGAAGCATTAGATGCATTCCAATGGTTATCAGAAAAAGAAGGTATTTTACCAGCACTGGAATCCGCACATGCTTTGGCATATTTACGTCAGTCAGATAATGGAATTGAACCCGATGAACATGTGGTGGTTTGCCTTTCCGGTCGTGGAGATAAAGATGTTCATACTGTAGCAGAAGCCTTGGGGATCAACTTATGAATCGCATCCAAAAATTATTCATCGAACCTAAAGATAAATTGATTCCCTTTCTTACTGCTGGCTATCCAGAATTAGATAGTACGGTAGAATTAGTATGTCACGCTGCAGATGCCGGCGCAGATATGATTGAAATTGGAATTCCTTTTTCTGATCCACAAGCAGATGGCCCAGTGATACAGTCATCCAGCAAGCAAGCGTTGGATAACGGTATGACACTGAACATAATATTTGAACAAGTGACGCAGATTAGGAAAAGAACCGACGTCCCATTAGCGCTCATGGGGTATTACAACCCAATTTTAAGAATGGGACATAAAACATTTTTAAATCACTGTGTATCTGCCGGAGTGGATGGATTAATTCTCCCCGATTTACCTTTAGAAGAAGCAACACCATTCTGTGAATTGGCCAAGGATAAAAATATTTCCCCAATTTTACTAGTGGCACCGAACACACCTGATGAACGTATCAGAAAAATATCTGAATTGGCAGGTGATCTCATTTATGCTGTAAGCATTTTGGGCATCACCGGGAATGATCTTGCATCCAAGGAAGCACTAGCAAATTATTTGAACCATGTACGTAAAAACAGTGCTACACCTTTTATCGTGGGTTTTGGAATCAGTACATGTGAAGATGTGGTTTGGTTCAATGAACACTCGGATGGTGCGGTGGTGGGTTCAGCTATAATAAAAAATATGAATGGGAAAACCAATCCCATAAATGCGACAAAATTATTAATACGAAAATTGAAAGGGATAAAATGATAACAATTGGAATCCAGGGCGGAAAGGGCAGTTTTTCTGAACAGGCTGCTCACTCGTTTGCCCAAAATCACGGGCTGGAAGGAGCAGAAATTGTTTACCAAATTTCATCGAAACATGTATTGGCCAGTATTGAAAATGGCGAAACAAATTACGGTATAATTGCCATGGAAAATGCACAAGGCGGAGTCGTAATTGAAAGTGTTGAAGCGCTGGCAAAATATCGATGCGACATAATTGAAATGTTTCATATTCCCATTATCCAAAACTTGTTGGGTCTTGCTGGAATGCATGTTGGAGATGTCACGGAAATTCATTCTCACCAACAGGCACTGCGGCAATGTAAAGATTATTTAAGTGAACATTTCTGGACAAGGCCATTAATTGAAGATGATGATACGGCAGAAGCAGCTCGAAGATTATCTGAAGGAAAACTTCCCACAACTGCAGGTGTGATTGCCAATAAAGCCTGTGCCGATTTATATGGATTAGAAATTCTTCAGGAAAGCATTCATGATCTGAAACACAATTTAACTTTATTCCTTGGCATCAAAAAATTAGGAGATTCATGAATAGTATCGGAATAATTGGGTTTGGTCGATTTGGAAAAATATTGGCCAATATTTTACAAAAAGGATTCGCTATCAAAGCTTATGATCCAAAAATTATTGGGAAATTCTCCAAAGTGGAATTCACGAATCTAGAATCTATATTGAAAGAAAAAGTTATTTTTATTGCTGTGCCTATTAGACAATTTGAATCGGTAATCACAGAAATTTCACCAAATCTTTCGGAAGGCACTACCATCATTGATGTGTGTTCAGTAAAAAAGCACCCCACTGAAATTATGGAAAATAATCTTGCTGAAAATATCGGCATTATTGCAACTCACCCCATGTTTGGACCTGATTCGTTTATCTCTAATAATCGTCTAAAAATGATGATGAGCAATACGAGAAATGTTTACGATCAATTTAAATTTTGGCGGCAATTTTTTACAGATCAGGGAATCCAAGTAATGGAAATGTCCCCGGATAAGCACGATCGTATGGCTGCTCAAACCCAAGGCATAACTCACTTTCTTGGACGAATGCTTAAGGAATATGGTATCCGTAAAACAACCATAGATACACAAGGGTTTCGTGATCTTTTGGATTTGGTGGATCAAACATGTAACGACACTTGGGAGCTATATACCGACCTACAGCTTTACAATCCTTACACAAATGATATGATAGACAAACTTAAACTGGCGACGNTATCTTTGGATAATCGCCTNAAGGAATTACAAAATGTGGCAAACTAATAGCTGGCGGAATTTTACCGCTAAACATATTCCCAAATATCCGAATAAAAATCATCTTAGAGAAGTTGAAACGACACTTGNAAATTTTCCACCACTTGTTTTTGCAGGTGAAGTTCGTTCATTAAAACGNTCCTTGGCGGATGTATCAGAAGGNAATGGATTTTTACTTCAAGGAGGTGATTGTGCAGAAAGTTTTTCAGAATTTCATGCNGATAATATCCGCGATACCTTTCGGGTNATCCTACAGATGGCGGTTATTCTTACATCTGGGGNAAATCTTCCCGTTNTAAAACTAGGACGTATGGCAGGCCAGTTTGCCAAGCCNAGNTCCAGTCCTACAGAAACAATTGACGGGGTTGAGCTNCCAAGCTATACCGGCGATATTATTAATGATATTTGTTTTGATCCGGTCAANCGCCAACCCAACCCGGAACGGATGCTAAAGGCTTATTCCCAGGCTGCTTCAACATTNAATTTGCTGCGCGCTTTTGCCGATGGTGGTTATGCCGATCTAAACCATGTNAATTCCTGGAATATGGGTTTTGTGAAAAGTGGACCACAGGGTGAACGGTATCGTCATCTGGCGAATCAAATCCAGGAAAATTTAAATTTCATGGAAGCNCTGGACATCAATTCTACCAATACACCCCAGCTTCGACAAGTCCATTATTACACTAGCCACGAAGCATTATTGCTTCCTTACGAAGAAGCNCTCACCCGTGTGGATTCTACATCTGGAGATNTGTATAACACATCGGCGCATTTTGTATGGATTGGTNATCGAACNCGATTTAAAGATAGCGCCCATGTTGAATTCTGTCGCGGAATTAAAAATCCCATCGGCATCAAGTGTGGTACATCATTAGATCCGGATGAACTTATTGAACTTTTGGATATTCTGAATCCAAANGATGAAGCAGGACGCATTACACTNATTGCCAGNTTTGGCCATAATAAAGTGGAAANGTATTTACCCAGATTGATNCGAAAAATTCAGACAGAAGGCCGAACCGTCGTATGGTCCTGCGACCCTATGCATGGTAATACGATCAAAAGTGGGAATGGAATTAAGACAAGACCATTCAATCTAATTATTGATGAAGTAAAACAGAATATCCAAATCCATAAATCAGAAGGATCCCGTGCTGGCGGTATCCATTTAGAAATGACAGGACAAAATGTGACCGAATGTACTGGCGGGCTCGATNAGATTTCTGAAGCNGAACTTACTGATCGTTATCGTACGCATTGCGATCCGAGACTTAATGCTAATCAAGCTATTGAAATGGCTTTTTTGATTGCAGATGAATTGAAAAAGAATGGGCATTAAAGGCCAAATTACATTTCCAGGAGATAAATCAATCTCTCACCGTTCACTCATGTTTGCAGCTTTGACGGATGGAGAATCACGGATATCCAATCTTTCCACCGGTGCCGATGTACAATCCACCAGAAAATGTTTGGAAGCGTGTGGAATAAAAATTCGAGATGATGGTGATGAAGTCGTTGTTACCGGTAGCAAATTCACAAATCCTAATCAACCATTGGACTGCGGNAACTCTGGTACCAGCACAAGATTGCTNTTAGGGCTTTTAGCCGGACAAGGTGTTAATGCAACATTTCATGGTGATGANTCACTTTCTTCCCGTCCCATGGATCGTATCTTGGATCCTCTCTCTCAAATGGGATTNAAATTCGAAAGTAACGANGGGAAACTCCCCATCACAATTTATGAAAGTGAATTAAATGGAATTCAGTGTGACNCTNCTTTTGCCAGCGCACANGTGAAATCAGCTTTACTCTTGGCNGGACTTGGGGCAAGTGGCNAAACATCAATNACTGAACCAATTTTATCTCGTGACCATACAGAAAAAATGCTATTAGGGCTTGGAGCGAATCTTTCCACTAATGGACTCACCATAACTATTTCACAATTGAGTTCTCCTCTATCCAGTTTTGAATTGTCTGTTCCAGGCGATCCATCAACCGCCGCATTTTTTTCTGCGGCTGCTGCCATTATACCTAATTCAAAAATTACTTTAAATCGAATTTTAAGAAATCCAACCCGAATNGGTTTTTATAGTGCTATTAATAAAATGGGTGTCGGCATAAATTATTTGGAACATTGGGAAAAAGCGGGTGAAAGCATTGGAAATCTTAACGTGTTCTATCAAACACTCAATTCAATTACAATTAGAAAAGATAATGTTCCTGGNCTTGTAGATGAATTGCCTATTCTTGCTATTTTGGCAACACAAGCGAAAGGCAAAACAGAAGTCCGTGGAGCCAAAGAATTAAGGATAAAAGAATGTGATCGAATCCATGCTGTTTCTAAAAACTTGATAAGAATGGGCGCTAATATTAAAGAACTTGAAGATGGATTTATTATTAATGGTCCAACACAATTAAAAGGTGCATCNATTGAGACATTCCATGACCACCGCATAGCNATGGCATTTACAATCGCTGGGCTTGTTTCAGATGGAGATGTTATTTTGGATCACCCCGAATGTGCTTCNATCTCTTTCCCGGAATTTTATGTTGAACTAGAGCGGTTACTGCAATGAAACACTTTGCAGTCATNGGTGATCCTATCGCCCACAGTTTGAGTCCAGTTCTTCATCGNGAGATATATCGGCAAATTAATTTAGAAGCCAAATTTGAAAAAATCCATCTGATGCCAAATGCACTCCAATCATTTATGAGTGAAAATGAATTGAATGGATTCAATGTGACCATTCCTCATAAACAATCCGTTATTCCATTTTTAGATGAGTTGGATGAATCGGCAAAATCCATCGGTGCAGTAAATTGTGTCCATCGTGGTAAAGGATATAATACAGATTGGATTGCATTCACCATGGCAATAGAACAAAACGGTGTAGATCTAAAAGAAAAGGATTGTTTGATTTTGGGGGCTGGCGGTGTAGCGCGAGCTGTTGCTTTTGGATTGATGAAAGTCGGAGTTAAATCCATTTCTATTCAAAATCGTACACAATCTAAAGCGGATCAATTGTTAGATTGGATTAATTCTATCTTTCCGAACAATCACCCCTGTAAAAATTCAGATGTAATTATTAATTGCACACCATTGGGCATGTGGCCGAATACAGGATCCATGCCGGAATTTATAATCCAAAAAGGACAACTTTTGGCCGACACCATTTATAATCCATTAGAGACCATATGGCTAAAGAACGGCAAAGAAAAAGGTGCAAAGACTATCGGTGGATTGGATATGTTCATTGCACAGGGATTGATATCAGTGGACATTTGGTTCGACNAAAAAATATCAGAAAAAATTAAATTGGAANCGATTAAAAAGGTATTAAAATCAGAATTATGTTAACAAGACTCAAATTTCTCACAGCGGGTGAATCGCACGGTCAGGGCCTTTTAGGTATTTTAGACGGTGTACCAGCGGGACTGGAAATATCAGAAGATTATATCGGAGTTCATCTCGCCAGAAGGCAAATGGGCTACGGTCGTGGTGGACGAATGAAAATTGAAAAAGATCGCGCCGAAATCTGGTGTGGTGTTCGCCATGGTAAATCCCTTGGAGCCCCTGTTGGACTCATTGTCCGCAATAAAGATTGGGAAAACTGGACAAAAAAAATGTCTGTATCTCCTGTGGATGATGATATCCGAAAAGTGACACTTCCCCGCCCGGGTCATGCAGATTTAGCTGGTGTTCAAAAATACGGATTTAACGATATTCGTAATGTACTGGAACGGTCTAGCGCCCGTGAAACTACTATGCGTGTCGCACTGGGTTCCGTCTGCCGAAAACTACTGGAAGATGTGGGAATTGAAGTGGGCAGCCGCGTGGTTGAGATCCATGACGTTAAGGATAAAAGCCCAATTCCAGATGGCGTTTCACCAAACCAATTAAGTAAAATTGCAGACTCATCTCCCGCCCGTTGCCTGGACAAAGATGCGGAAGCAACTATGATACAAACTATTGATAACGCCAAAAAAGCTGGTGATTCAGTAGGTGGAATTTTTGAAGTGATTGCCACCGGGTTGCCTTACGGTCTTGGCGCTCACACCCAGTGGGACCGGAAACTCCATACCCGGATTTCTGCTATGATGATGAGTGTGAATGCATTCAAAGCAATTGAGATCGGTGGCGGATTTGCCGGTGCGGAAAAATTTGGCAGTGAAGTTCATGATGAAATCGGACATGACGGTGAGAAGTTCACGCGCTATTCTAATAATGCTGGTGGCATTGAAGGAGGTATGAGCAATGCCCAGCCCATCGTATTACACATGGCCATGAAACCCATTCCCACATTGATCAAACCATTAAGATCGGTAGATATTCATACCAAAAAACCAAAGGATGCGCATAAGGAACGAACTGATTCTTGTGCTGTTCCAGCTGCATCTATTATTGCGGAAAGCATGTTATGTTTGGTTTTAGCAGATTCACTCCTAGAAAAATTTGGTGGTGACTCTATGGATCAACTCAATGCGCACATGAAAGCTACAGCTAAATATTAATGAACATTTACTTAATTGGTATGATGGGGTCAGGTAAATCAACGGTTGGAAAAATCCTTGCAAAAAAAATGGCTATTCCCTTTATAGATCTTGACCATTACATTGAAGTAAAAAACAACAAATCCATTACAAATATTTTCAAAGAAAATGGTGAGGCCCATTTTAGAGAATTGGAATCAGACGCATTGTCTCAAATAGAGGAGTCAACAGTTTTAGTGGCTTGCGGTGGAGGTATTGTGCAAAACAAAACTAACCGAGAAAAACTTCTTTCCACAGGAAAGGTCGTACTTCTTCATACCTCAATTCCTGAAATAGCGAAACGATTAAAAGACTCAATTGACCGGCCTCTTTTGAAGGAAAAAGAAAGAATACAAGAATTAACAAAAATTTGGAATGGGCGTAAAGATTACTACCAAGAAACAGCCCATATTTTGGTAAACACAGATAGACAATCCCCGAATGAAATTAGTGAAGACATTTTTAAACAGGTTCACTCGTGAGATCAGTTCAAGTTAACCTGGGAAATCGGTCTTACCCAATCCATGTAAAGTCAGGATTAATTAAACAAGCAGCGTCCATTTTATCTGACCAAAATCGTGGACAAAAATGGATAATTGTATCCCAATATAATTTAATGGAATTTTTCGGATTTGATCTAATAGCCCAATTGAAGGATGCTGATTTCGATATTGATTTCGTGACTCTCCCCGTTGGTGAAGTGGCAAAAAGCATGAATGAATTCAGCCGTGTAATTAGCCAAATGATTGAATTGAACTGCGACCGACAAACAACCATCCTGGCCTTAGGTGGTGGTGTCGTTGGTGATGTAGCTGGGTTCGTTGCTTCATCTATTATGCGAGGAATTGAATATTATCAGATACCCACAACACTACTTGCTATGGTGGATTCATCTATCGGTGGAAAAACAGGTATCAATATCGCCGAAGGGAAAAACCTTGTGGGATCCATTTATCAACCTAAAGGTGTATTGATTGACCCTGATATTTTGGAATCCCTTCCAAAAAAAGAGATTATTGCAGGTTTAGGCGAGGTTATTAAATACGGAGCAATTTGGNATAGGAATTTTTTNAATGAAATTTCTTCATGGCTTGAAAATATTGATTCATTTCCTTTTGAAGAAGCCATTGCCAAATCCTGCGAAATTAAGGCGGAGGTTGTTTCAAGAGATGAGAGGGAAGGTGACTTGCGACGCATCCTTAATTTTGGTCATACCATCGGGCATGCCTTAGAATCCCACCTGGGATATGGTAAAATCCGCCATGGTGAAGCAGTTGCACTCGGAATGAAATGCGCCGGGTTTATTTCACAGAAACTTGAACTGCTTCAAACTGAAGATCTTTTATTATTAAGCGATACCATTGATCGGCTACCCATGCCTGAAATACCNCATATCAANGGAANTCATTTAATGNCNTTTATNAAAACCGATAAAAAAACAGAAAAGGGTATTTTAAATTTTGTTGTGCTCGAGGAGTTGGGGAAAGCCACAACATCCACCCTTGTTACTGAAGAACTAATTCAAGAATCTTTAAAGGTTTTGAATTGAAAGTTCTTATTATTAATGGTCCAAATCTGAATTTGCTCGGCATCCGTGAACCAGATATTTATGGCAGTGAGACACTTGCAGATATTGAAGCTTGGCTGAATAAACAATCNGAAGCAAACGGCCATACCATTAACTGGTTTCAGTCCAACCAAGAAGGTGATATTATTGACTGTATTCATGAGGCCATGGGAAGCACCGAAGGAATCATTATCAATCCAGGTGCTTTGACTCACTATTCCTATACCCTGAGAGATGCCATATCTTCAGTAGACATCCCTACAGTAGAGGTTCATTTGAGTGACATTCATAATCGAGAAAACTTTCGAAAGAACTCCGTAATCAAAGACGTGTGCATAGATCAAATTACTGGACTTGGTAAAACTGGTTATTTAGAGGGATTAATAAAACTAATAACCAGCACGGTTTGATATACTTAATCCAAATTAAGATTTAATTATGGTATTCTTGGATTGATTTAACTTCAATTTTTCTGCCTCCCAATCGAATGGCTCTCACAGCGGCCTCAGCACCTGAAAGAGTAGTAATCGCCTGGATCCCTTTCTGAATACAAGCGCGTCCAATAGATTCTTCATCATAGCGAGCCATTGCACCCATAGGAGTATTAATTACTAAATTTACATCACCATTTTTTATGCCGTCTACAACATTAGGACGTCCTTCGCCCACTTTAAAAATTAAATTAACTTCAAGTCCATTTCGTCTTAATTCCTTTGCTGTTCCGGAAGTAGCAACAAGATTAAATCCAATTTCAACAAGATCTCTGGCAATTGNAATTATATCCAATTTGTCTGCATCATTTACAGAAATAAAAACCGTTCCAGAATCAGGAACAGAGTTCCCAGCACTGATGGATGCCCGTCTAAACGATTCTCCCATTGTCNTTGAAATACCCATTACCTCACCCGTAGATTTCATTTCTGGACTTAAAAAAATAGATTCTTCAGGNAATTTATTAAANGGTAGAACTGCTTCCTTTACNGCCACGTAATTATTCTTATCCCAAGGTTTTAAATCAAAATCTGATAATTTTANACCGNTAGCAATTTGAGATGCAATTCGTGCCAGNGGAGTATTTGTTGCTTTACTGACAAATGGNATAGTTCGGCTTGCCCGTGGATTAACTTCTAAAACGTAGACTTCNCCATCTTTATAAGCAAATTGAAGATTGATGAGACCAATAACATTGAGCTCCAGAGCAAGAGCTTTNGTAATACGAATAATTTCATCCATTGCTTCAGTTGTAATTCGGTAAGGNGGCAATACACAGGCTGAATCACCAGAATGAATTCCAGCNTCTTCAATATGCTGCATTACAGCACCAATATGAACATTATCTCCATCACAGAGAGCATCTACATCAAATTCAAATGCATCTTCTAAAAATTCATCAATTAAAATCGGGTGACCTTCTGTTACATCCGCATTACGGGATATATAATCAATGAGTTGCTCTTTAAAATAGACAATTTCCATAGCACGACCACCCAATACATAACTTGGCCTTGCCAACACTGGATACCCAATCTTTTCAGCAACCTCTANTACTTCATCTAGTGTTCTCCCTGTACCATATTTTGGACANANTACTTGTAGCTTATCTAGAATCTTTCCAAATTTTTCTCTGTCCTCNGCTAAATCAATATTCTTGGGTGAAGTACCAATAATNGGNACTCCGGCATNAGCTAATGCATTCGCAATTTTNAGTGGTGTCTGACCTCCAAATTGAACTAAAACNCCATCTGGTTTTTCAAATTCAACGATNTTAAGCACATCTTCAAAGGTCACAGGTTCAAAGTATAGGCGATCCACCAANTCAAAATCTGTACTAACCGTTTCAGGATTACAATTCACCATAATTGTTTTATAACCCTGATCTTTCAAGCCAAATACAGCCTGAACACAGCAATAATCAAACTCAATCCCTTGACCAATGCGATTTGGTCCACCGCCAAGAATAATCACTTTTTTACCTTTTAATGGGATAATCTCATTTTCTTCATCATAGGTTGAGTAACAATAAGGCGTCAATGCTTCGAATTCAGCAGCGCATGTATCCACTACTTTGAATGAAGGATGAATTGATTCTTTTTTCCTTTGTTCTCGGACATCTAATTCACTCTTTCCTATCATTCGTCCAATTTGTTTATCAGAAAAACCATCATGTTTCAATTTCCGCANAGGATCTTTTCCATTTGCTTCCACCAACATTTTAATCTGATTTAAAAACCATGGATCAATTTTGGTCACTTTAAAGACATCTTTTATGGATTGTCCTTCTATAAATGCTTGTCGGACTTTTAATAGTCTAAATGCTGTACCATATCGTAATGTGGACATATCTAAGGATCGGGCACGATTTACATCTGGATCTCCTTCTGCTACTGGTTTTGNTTCCAATCCATCTAAACCTACTTCTAATGATCTGTAGGCTTTTTGTACNGATTCACGGAANGTTCTACCAATAGACATAACTTCACCTACACTTTGCATTTGTACNCCCAAATGACCAGAAGCAGANGGAAATTTTTCAAAATCAAAACGAGGAACTTTNGTAACGATATANTCNATAGTTGGTTCGAAGGCNGCNAGTGTTTTTCCTGTAATATCATTGGGNAGTTCATCTAAAGTAAATCCNACTGCCANTTTTGCTGCCACNTTTGCAATGGGAAATCCTGTTGCTTTTGATGCCAGGGCTGATGAGCGACTTACGCGTGGATTCATTTCAATAATAATCATCCGCCCATTATCTGGGTTTACAGCAAACTGCACATTGGATCCACCTGTTTCAACGCCGATGGTTCGTAGGCATAGAATAGCCCAGTTTCGCATTTGTTGGAATTCTTTATCAGTGAGTGTCATGGCGGGAGCCACAGTAACAGAATCTCCTGTATGAACCCCCATAGGATCAATATTTTCAATAGAACAAATGATAATAGCATTGTCTGAATTATCTCGAATAACTTCTAACTCGAATTCTTTCCAACCAAGTAAAGATTCTTCAACCAGCACTTCTGTTATGGGGCTAGCACTTAATCCATTAGCAATTAAATCTTTAAATTCATCATAATTATAAGCAACCGATCCGCCTGTCCCTCCCATGGTAAATGATGGTCGAATGATAATTGGGAATTCCATATGACCAAGTAAAGCCTCTGCTTCTTGCCACGTTTTTACAAATCCACCTTGGGCCGTATCAATATCAACTGCATCCATTGCTTTTTTAAACTGTTCTCGATCTTCAGCTTTATCAATGGCGTCAACCTGGGCACCAATTAATTTTACATTATATTTATCCAGAATTCCTTCTTTATGAAGTTCCATAGCAATATTCAAGGCTGTTTGTCCTCCCACTGTTGGAAGTATTGCATCAGGCTTTTCTTTTTTGATAATGGCTTCTACATAGGCCGATGTTATGGGTTCAATATAAGTTGCATCTGCTAGGTTTGGATCTGTCATAATCGTAGCTGGATTGGAGTTCACTAGGATAACGCGGTATCCTTCTTCTTTCAAAGCCCTTGTGGCTTGCGTACCAGAGTAGTCAAATTCACATGCCTGTCCGATAATAATAGGACCGGCACCAATAATTAAAATGGAGTTTATATCAGTTCTTTTTGGCATTTATTATTTTTTGATAAATAGTGAATCATCAATTCCCTTTTTCACTTTATAATTTGAAAGAATCATTTTTTCATCATGTCCAAAAATTGCTGAAATAGATAACGACTGTCATGTGGGCCCGGGCTAGATTCAGGATGATATTGTACAGAAAAGGCAGGAATGTCTTTACATCGAATTCCTTCAGAAGTATTATCATTCAGATTAATGTGTGTCGACACTACATTTTTTGGTAGTGAATTCAAATCAACAGCAAACCCGTGATTTTGACTGGTTATTTCGACTACTCCTGTTTCATTATTCCTAACTGGATGATTGATACCTCTATGACCAAATTTTAGTTTAAATGTTTTAGCACCCAACGCGAGGCATAAAATTTGATGTCCAAGACAAATACCAAAGATAGGTTTTAACCCCAATAAACTTTTCACTGTATCAATCCCGTAGGTGACTGCGGCAGGATCTCCAGGGCCATTACTTAGGAAAATTCCATCCGGATTAAATTCTATAATATCATTAGCAGATGTGTTGGCCGGGAAGACAGTAATTTTACATCCGTAACTTTCCAAGAGCCGTAAAATATTATGTTTAATCCCATAATCAATAGCTGCAACTTTATATTTTTTTGCACTTTTGTTTTTAGACCAAGTATATGGTTTTTTTGTTGTAACTAATTTTGCCAGATCCAATCCTGACATTGATGGTACTTGTAATAGTTTTTGTTTTAAACTGTCTATATTTGAATCAATAGCTGAAATAATGCCATTCATGGCACCTTCATCTCGGATATGCCGCGTGATGGATCGAGTATCTACATTTTGGATCCCAACGATTTTTTGTTCATTTAAATAATTACCAATAGACTGCGTTGATCGCCAGTTGGATGGGATATCTGTTGCTTCTTTAATAATAAAACCTGCAACCTGAATATGGTCTGATTCAATATCCTCTGCGTTCACACCATAATTACCAATGTGCGGTGAAGTCATTGTAACGATCTGTTTGCAGTATGATGGATCTGTTAAGATTTCTTGGTAACCTGACATGCCTGTATTGAAGCATATTTCTCCTGTTGTTTCACCTATATAACCCAATGAGCTCCCATGAAATTCACGGCCATCTTCAAATAATAGGATTGCAGAATTATTAGGTTTCATTTTATATGAATTCTTACGCCAAGAATCAATAATTTGTTCAACACAGAATTAATAAAAGAATAAATCAACAATGGGGTCAAATCGGGTTTCATTTGACCCTTTATAATTATTTGGTTACCCAAATACGGTTGAAATAAAAACGGCCACCCTTTAACAAAAGGGTGGCCGTTTTAAAAATATCCATGGTGGAAATTGTTAATTTTTTAGGAAACTTAAAACAGGATTAATTATCAAGTTTGATTTTTTTCAAAAACCATTGAGGCAATAACTAAATCTTGAACTGCATTACCTATAGAATTAAATATGGTGATCTCGTTTTCTGAAGTTCTGCCCGCAATCTTCTTATCAATTAATTCGCCCAATTCGCCTTCAATGTTATTCCAATTATATTTACCTTCATTAATCGGGATAATGAGATCTCCTGCTTCTATCTGGCTCGATGATAATTGATCAATATAAACTTTTGATTTCTGAATAAGCGATGTCCCCAATTCCCTTGTATCTGCTTGATGTGCACCAATAGCATTGATGTGTACACCAGCCTTAATATCTTCAAAATCAAAAAGCGGTGTTTTACTTGTTGTGGCTGTGCAAATGATATCAGCACGTTTTAAATCTGACATTTCTCCTGGTTGAACAATACTATCAAATAGGTTACAAAATTTTATAGCCTTTTCTTCTGATCTGCCTATCACTATAATGGAAGTTAAATTTCGAACACAACGTATTGCATCGATCTGTGTCTTTGCTTGTGCTCCGGTACCAAAGATAATTGCACGTTTTGAATTTCTCCTTGCAAGGAGATCCGTTGCTAGTCCTGTGCCTGCTCCTGTCCGTAGCGCTGTTACAGATTTACCTTCAACTAAGGCTAATGGATTACCTTTTTTGGCATTCATAACCAAAATCACACCATTGATCAGCGGCAATCCTTTTTGAGGGTTATCAAAGTGAACATTAACCAATTTTATCGTATTGTATGCACCACCATTAATATAGGCAGGCATGGATAAATGTAGAGCATTCTGATCTTCCATAGGAAGATTGATCCTATTTGGAACGATGGCTGACCCATTGCTTAGTGCTAAAAAAGCATTTCTCATTGCATGGATAGCTTCGGGCATAAGTATAGAGGCTTTTACATCCACTTCATCATAGAAAGGCAGATTCATGGTAATATAAATTACTTCTTAGTGAGTGCCCAAGAGCCGTCCCATTTATCGCCAGGTGGGTTATCGCGGTAATGTTCACATCGAGGTATATAAATACGGCTAGGATTAGTTTTTCTACCAGGGAACATATCTTCCAGACTATCAGAAGATTTGAAGGCTTCAATTGCCTTTTCCCATTCTTGATTTCGGTAGAGTTTTATGGCCTCATCGTAGGCTGGTATTAGCTTATCATATCCATTTGGCATATTTCCTGCTTCAGCAACGAGTTCAAACACTTGTGCCGGTTCAGTTTTACCCATAACGATCACATAGTCTAAATCACGCCAAATAAATTTATCCTTACAAGCTTTATAAGTTTCTTCAGCTACTTGGATATAAACACCATATTGTTTTGCAGATGCTTCCAAACGAGCAGCGAGATTAACAGTATCCCCCATCATTGTATAATTCATTCGCATAGCAGAACCCATATTTCCTGTCACCATTTTACCTGTATTAATTCCAATACGATTTTGCATATGATGAACAATTTCAGGCCAACGGTCACCTTCTGCCTGCCATTTCTCTCTTAATTCAGCCAACCTTTCCTGCATTTTCACGGCAGTGAGGCACGCCCAGTATTCATGGTTATTAACTGGTGCAGGTGCGCCATAAAATGCCACAATAGCATCACCAATATATTTATCAAGTGTTCCTTTATTATCTAAAAGTATATCGGTCATTTCAGTAAGATAATCATTTAATAATTCTACCAAATCACCTGCAGTTAATTTTTCAGAAAATCCTGAAAAACTCTGAATGTCCGTAAAAAATGCTGTATGCAAACCTTCTTCACCGCCCAAGGATGGCTCTTCTTTTGCATCAAACATTTGATCAATCAGCTCCGGTGATATATAAGTCCCAAATGTATCCTTTAAAAATCTTTTATCTTTTTCAACAATTAGAAAGTTGTAAAGAAAAATTCCTCCATAAGTGCTGAT
>PAIR01000028.1 GCA_002704905.1 Fidelibacterota bacterium | reverse complement strand
TCTTTCAGCACCTCATGGAGGAAGATCAACTCCTGATGAAATAAATGATCGTACTTATGGAACTCTTGTTACAGATGATAACACATACGAATTAACAAAAACAATCATGGATTCTATGCGCGTGAGATTTGGTGGCTATCCGCATGTAATTTTATGCAAACTAAAACGAACGAAGTTGGATGCGAATAGAGATAGTGTTGAAGCAGCTCAAGAAAACAAATACGCCTTAAGAGCGTGGCAAGAGTTCCATTATTACATAGAGGTTGCTAAGAAAAAGATTGAAACGGAATATGGCAGTGGTTTATTCTTAGATATTCATGGCCATGGTGTAAATCCTGATGGTTTTTATGATCTTCGAAGTTGGCTGGGATATTTACTTTCTGGAAGCGAGTTAGATCAGAGCGACGAAGTACTCAATACAATGGCATATCAAAGTAAATCGAGTATAAAGGCATGGGTAGATTCATCATCCTTTTCATTTATTGAGGTTTTACGAGGACCTAATAGCTTTGGTGCTATATTAGATAGTACTGGCTTTAAAAGCGTTCCAAGCGTTAATGATCCAGGTCCTGGGGGAATGCGATACTTTTCTGGTGGATACAATACAGCAAGACATGGTTCAAGGAGTAGGGGGGCGATAAGTGCCATCCAAGTTGAACTACCTAAGCCAGGAGTTAGACAAAATCAATCAACTTGGTCTAATTTTTCAAAATCTATAACAACAACAATAGATAGATATTATACTATACACCTAAAGCGAAACTTAAATAAATAATTCTGTTAATTATCTGAAAAAGAGTTTGGCTGCCATCGGTGCAATATTAGTATTGGAATGCCCAACATTTGGTACGGTTTCTAATTTCCAATTAAACACTATACCTAATTCGCTTGCTTTATCTTTTGCCATCTTGTAGAAAAAGTTTCCCCGCTCAAAGCGATGTTTTCCTTGGCGCATTGCTTCTTCAGTTTTTCTTAAAGATGAATCATTGGGATCTGTATCATTTTCTCCCAACAGAATAATGATAGGGTATCCAAATTTTTCTTTGAGTTGACTCTCCGAAATTGGTGAATCTTTTAATCCATAAGGGAAGGATTCGTCAAAATTGATTGTTGTGTACCAACCAGCATTAGCCGCAATAATAATTGAGGCATGTTTTGGCTCTGTAAATAATGCCAATCGATGAACAAATTGTGAGCCAGCAGAATGACCATAAAGGCCATATGTTTCCGCTGTGGTAACGCCTTCTGCTTTAAGGTATGAATATATCTCTTCAATAAAATTAAATGACCACTTCGTTGAATCAACAAGACTACCACTATCATAAATACCGCCTAAGTGATATTCTGCTGAAGTGGGAAACTGGAGAACATCTAGTTCTGGACAAACAACAAGAAAATTATATTCTTTTGCAGATGCTACCCAGGAAAAACAGTAATCTCTGCCGTTACGACTATTGCCATGCATGACAAACATAATAGGGATATTCGGTTTTGTTGTATCGGGCAAATAGGTATGGATATCTATTGGTTTGTCGGAAAGAGGGGCATATTTATTAAAGGTGAATTTGCTATATCCGATAGGTACTAATTCTGTTATTTCTTCTTCTTTTTCTTCTTTGGGAGTATCCTCATTTGGATCAGAACATCCAATACCTAAAATCAATATTAGTATAATTATTTTATAATAATTAAAGTGTAAAATATTTATCATTTTGTTAATATAAAGGTCTGAGGCTTGGTTTATTTTGTACATATAATACAATAAAAAATAAAGAATTAGTTGTAGAACATGGAACAACAATGATTGAATCCAGAAAAAGATTTGTGATTTTATGTCATGGATCGTTCAATTATATAAAGAATAAAACGGGAAATATGCTTATCCGTTACCGTCAAGATGAGGTTTTGGCTATAATTGATAATACTAAAGTAGGCAAAACGTCAGATTCTGAGCTAGGGTATGGAGGGGAAATTCCAGTGGTGGCCGATTTTGAATCTTGCTTATCTTATTCACCAGATACTTTGGTCATTGGGAATGCATCACAAGGTGGATTTATCAGCGATGAATATCGAAAAGAGGTGATGAAAGCAATTGAATCAGGATGTGATATTATTAGTGGGATGCACCAGTTTCTAGTCGATGATCCAGAACTATCTAAAGCTGCGGCCAAATATGGTGTTACTCTTACAGATTTACGCCGACCACCTGAACCTCCCAACTTTCCAAAAGGGTCTTGGAAAAAACGTAAAATTCCTGTTCTCCTGATCGTCGGTACTGATTGTGATACGGGTAAAATGACGACTGCTTGGGAAGTATCTGAACGGTTGAAATCTAAAGGGAGAAATGTTGAATTTATTGGGACAGGACAAACTGGTATCTTGCTTAGTGGTGCAGGCATACCCATCGATGCAGTAAAAGCAGATTTTATGGCTGGAGAAATTGAGCATCTCATTGATCAAGTTCCAATCGATACGGAATTAGTTATTATAGAAGGCCAAGGATCGCTTACAAATCAATATTATGCAGGTGTTACACTAGGATTGCTCCACGGGGCCATGCCGGATTATATGCTGATGACCCATGATCCTGGCCGACCTTTAGATGTGACTGATTATCCGCTTGCATCAATGAAAGATGTGATGAACTTGCATGTCGACCTTATGAAAAATTTTCGGCAGTCTAAGTTTATTGGGATCAATCTACTAACTTTTAATTTATCCCAAGAGGAAGCAGTCGCAGAAATTGAGCGGGTAAGAACAGAATATGGATTGGCCACTACAGATCTTATTCGTTTTGGGGATGGAGAATTAATCAATGCTATAGAGGAGGTCATTCCTTGAAAAAGAAGATTCTATTCGTTTTAATCATGCTCTTTATTGGTTGCACACAACCGATTAAAAAATCAAATGGTGTTTACTTTGAATCAGCTCATAAAGTTCAGCGTTCTGATAAAGGTATTGTTGTTTCTGCGCACCCTTTGGCCACAAAAGCAGGTGTGGATATACTATCAAAAAATGGAAACGCTGTTGATGCAGCAGTCGCCGCCGCTTTTACATTGGCAGTCGTTGANCCCTCNATGAGTGGTATCGGCGGTAGNGCNCAGATCCTAATNTATACCCCTNAAACAGGTTACCANGGTATTGATGCTACAACAGCAGCTCCCAGTGATTACGATTACGATAATGCGCCCAAAAAACGGTATGGNTACCCNAGTATCGGTATTCCAGGTGTGGTGAAAGGTTTAACGAAAGCGTTGACAGAATTTGGGACACAATCTCGTCAGAATGTGATGTACCCTGCNATCCAGTTGGCTGATAAAGGACATGCACTGATCACGGGAGAGGCAATCCGACAATCTCGAGTTAATGAGCAATTACAAGAATTTGAAGGCTCGCGCCAACATTTTCTAAATCCTGATANTACATCANGGGTTCCAGGGCAGTGGNTAGTACAAAAAGAATTGGCAGCAGTNTTGCAATCAATAGCTGATGAAGGGCCTAATGTATTTTATACTGGCTGGATTGCTGAGAAGATGGTGGCTGATAACCAGGAAAAAGGTGGAGTTTTGAGTATGAAAGCTTTGGCAGAATACAAAGCTATGGATTCTCATATTGTGAATGGATCTTACCGTGGCTATGATTTAATAGGTCTATGGATGCCATCTTTTGGAGCTATTACTATCGAGGCTCTTCAAGTACTTGAAGCTCTTTCGGATGATTTATCTGATAATCAAGAATGGGGTGAAAATATTTACCATGCCATTGAAGCGGCATATTTGGATCGCTATGAACAGAAAACATTGGATGATGCTAAACGATTGACATCTAAGGAATGGGCAGAAAAGCGGGCGGCAGAGATCCATAATGAACAGACTTTGATAAATTGGAAGTCATTACCTGAATCCTTTACTGAACCAATGGGTCATACAACTCACTTAACAGTGGTGGATAAAAATGGAATGATCGTTGTTTTAACGCAAACTGTTGGAACCACTATGGGNTCCAAAGTGGCTACTCCTGGATTAGGATTTGTATATGCTCAAACTCTAGGTGGNTATTTGGGCGAAGTTAAAGCTGGGCAAAGGGCTGCTTCACATATTTCACCAATTATTGTTTCTAAAGATGGAAAACCATTTTTGGGGCTAGGCGCTGCAGGTGGATCTCGAATTCCTTCTTCAATCGTTGCAGCAATTAGTCGAATTGTTGATCAGGGGTATGGCTTGGAAAAAGCTATGGCCATGCCTAGAGTCCAACCGATAGAAAATGGTCTGGACATTGAATTCACGGGATCTGATGGTTTTACATTAGCAGATAGTATCTATTTTTCATCTATGGGGCATGAAGTAAGGGTTCTGCGTCAACAAGGAAGATTTGGTCGCATTCATGCTGTTATGAAGGATTCAGTTGGAAGCGGTTGGATTGGTGTTGCTGATCCAGATTGGGAAGGAAGNGCAGCAGCACCCAAATAATAAACATTTTTGGAGGATCAAGTGAGAAGACNAATTTTCATTNTTAATATATTATTAATTTCATTTGTTTTTGGTCAATTAAAATCACCGGAGGAGGTGTTTGGTTTTAAAGTTGGCGCAGATTATAAACTGGCTGACTATTCCCAAATGCTCACCTTTCATCGNCAATTAGCNGAANAATCTGACCGCGTTAGATTAGAGGANATTGGTGTTTCTTCTGAGGGTAAACCCATGATTTTGCTATTTATTTCAACCCCTGAGAATCTTTCCCAACTGGATCAATGGNGACAAATTAGTTCTGATCTGTCTCGGGCACGCATTGATGAAGAAACAGCAAAAAGTCATGCTAAGAATGGTAAAGCAATTGTCTGGATTGACGGCGGTATGCATGCCACGGAGCGAGCTCATGGCCAAATGACTTCAGAATTGGCATATAAGGTTGCGACCGAAGAAACAGATGAAATGCAAAAAATTAGAGANAATGTTATTCTTTTGTTGCTTCCTGTGATAAATCCTGATGGTATGGATATTGTTGTTGATTGGTATCGTAAACAACTGGGAACAGCTTACGAAACAACCGGGCCTCCGGTTCTTTATCAAAAATATGTTGGCCATGATAACAATCGNGATTGGTTCATGCATAATATGGTAGAAACGCAAAATGCATCTTTCCAACTTTACAATAGATGGTATCCTCAAATTGTATATAACCATCANCAGACGGGTCCAGCTTGGGCACGTATTTTCTTNCCGCCATTTTCTGATCCGGTAAATCCAAATATTCACCCNGGTGTTACAACAGGTGTNAATCTTGTNGGGACGGCAATGGCCAATCGGTTTGCCATGAAAAAAATGGGTGGTGTNGTTTCTGATTTTCAATATAGCATGTGGTGGAATGGNGGCATGCGGACNGCACCNTACTATCANAANCAAATTGGTATATTNACTGAAACAAGTCATTCCACNCCCACTCCACGATATTATGACCCAGAGAAAAAACCAAAAACNATTGGTAGNCGNCGAAGCGGTATGGTNAATACTGGAACAGACATCTTTTTNCCNCTTCCATGGNAAGCGGGTGAGTCCCATTTCAGAGNTGCAGTNGATTATATGCTTACAGCATCTATGGGAGTATTAAATATAGCGGCAGATCTTCGTGAAAAATGGCTNTTCGATATTTATCGTATGGGGCGTGATGCCATTGAAGCAGGAGAAAAAGGTGGTCCCTACGCTTATGTAGTTCCAAATGANCAGTGGGATCTTTATGAAACAGGNAAGTTNTTAAGTGTATTGAGAAAAGGTGGNATTGAAGTTCATAGGTCAACACGTGCATTTAAAGCNNATGGAAAAAATTATGATAANGGNACCCATGTTATTTTTGCTGGNCAAGCCTTTCGCCCNCATCTAATGGATATGATGGANCCCCAGAANTANCCTGAANTCAAAGATGCTAATGGTGCNCCAAAAGTGCCCTATGACTTAGCAGGTTGGACNNTAACCCTTCAAATGGGAGTATCTGTCGATCGTATTGAAAAACCTTTTAAAGTNAAGACTCAACTNGTAGAATTATTAGAAGTCCCCATGCCTNGCGGTACNGTATCAAAAGGAAAACGGAGGTATGTNCTCTCTCAAAAGTCTAATGCTGCNTTAATNGCTGTCAATGAGTTATTGGGAGATGGAGTGGATGTATATCGTAAATCCGATGGTGATTTTTTCATAGAAAATGGTGATATAGATAANCTCAANGATTTATCAAAAGATTACAATGTATCATTTGTTGGCACATCGAAGAACTTAGCTGAAGGTGCGACAAAGTTATCCAGCCCTAAAGTCGGTATTTATAAATCCTGGCGTGCCAATATGGATGAAGGCTGGACGCGTTGGGTATTGGAACAGTATCATTTCAAGGTGGATACGTTACACAATGAAGATGTTCAAGATGGCAATTTAAATCAATACACTGCTATTATTATTCCGTCTCAAAGTGGTACAAGTATTTTGCATGGGTATACGGATAATACCTATCCAGAAAAATATTCTGGTGGTATTGGATTGAATGGAACATTGGCATTGAAAAAATATGTTGAGAATGGGGGAAGGATAGTCGCCCTGGATCAATCCAGCGATTTTATAATTCAGCAATTGGGATTGCCAATCCGAAACGTTGTACAAAACACACCTTCAACCAGTTTCTTTATTCCAGGTTCATTAGTTCAGATAGATGTAGAAACAGGTAATCCGCTCACTTATGGTATGCAGGAAAAATCTGTAGCGTATTATGTCCGTAGTCGTGCATTTGATATTGTGAAGTTGCGGGAAACAGGAGAAGGTGGAAAAGAAACATTGAAACAAAAGCCACCAAAGCAGCCCGTCACTGTTTTAGCNCGATATGCCAAAGAGAATATTCTGCTCAGTGGTTGGGCTATGGGNGAGAAAAAAAANATTGGCGGAAAAATCGCCATGGCANAAGTTACTCTAGGATCAGGAAGTGTTATATTGGTGGGTTTTAGACCTCAGTTTAGAGGCCAGCCTCGAAATACCTTTAAGCTCCTGTTCAATAGTCTTTACTAATTGAATATTTCTTACACCACATACCGTATTCAATGCACTCATCCATTTGGGATATCTAGGAGCAGTCACAATTATTATGATGTGGTTTATGTTTATTTAAATCACGATGGAATATTAGGGCGAGGCGAGGCGGCTCCATCCGGTCGATATAACGAATTCACAAATGATATATTAAANATTCTTGATGGAGGGATTGATCTTCAGGAAACTATAGGTGATCCCCTTGAGTTTTCAGAGCATGTATTTCCACAATGTGGNGGAATTAAAGCCTTAGANGTTGCTTTTTCTATGGCNATTTTAGATTGGTGGTGCCAAAAAGAGNGAATATCTNTTTATGAATATCTCGGNGCTGAACCATTAAAGGCNCCTAAAACATCTTATACAATCTCCATTGGTGATATGGACCTCATTCCTGAGAAGGTAAAAGAGGGGTCTCCCTNCCATATATTNAAAGTGAAATTGGGCATGGGTATTGATNAAGATAAAGCTATTATGAATGCTATTCGTGAAGAAACAGATCAAACCATTCGTGTGGATGCAAATGAAGGTTGGGACTTGACCTCTGGTATCGAAATGTGTAATTGGCTAGCTGAACNGAACGTAGAGTTTGTNGAGCAGCCTTTTAAATCAACAAATTTGGCTGATACAGCAACCTTACGTAAAGAATCGCCCTTACCCCTAATAGCAGATGAAAACAGCTTGAATTCAGCTGATATACCCAAGATTGAAGGTGTATTTGATGGGATTAATATTAAACTCATGAAATGCGGTAGTTTATTTGAAGGACTAAAGATGGTCAAAATGGCTAGAGAACGGGATATGCAGATCATGTTGGGATGTATGATCGAATCATCAGTGGGTATTACTGCAGCGGCCCATTTATCTCCATTGGTTGATTATGCGGATCTGGATGGNAATCTTTTAATTAATAATGATCCATATCNAGGNGTTACGGTAGAAAANGGCAAGTTGGTTTTACCTCGAGGGAATGGTCTCGGTGTTTCTTTAAGTTCTAATGAATCAAATTTGATGTAGAGACCAATTACTATTCATTTTTACAAAATCATATGAAAATACTTGGCATTGAACATATTGGAATTGCTGTGAAGGGCATNGATCAAGATGCGCCCTTTTGGAAGCACATCCTGAATCTATCTCACCAAGGAACAGAAGTGGTTAAAGATCAAGGAGTGACGACAGATATNTATGACACAGGTAAGGGGAAAATAGAATTATTGGAATCCTTAGGANTAGATACACCCATTGGNAAATTTTTGGAGAAAAAAGGCCCTGGTGTTCATCATGTATGTTTTGAAGTAGATAGTATAAATAATGCAATAAAAGAACTTAAAGAGTTTAATATACAAGTTCTAACCGATGATCCTACTATTGGTGCTGAAGGTTATAAAGTGGTCTTTATTCATCCGAAGAGTACTGGTGGGGTCCTGGTCGAACTGGCTGAAAAAAACTAAATTTTTTCCATTTCTTCAACTATTCTAACGATGAGATCCCAAGTGGATTTTAAATGATTGAGCGTTGTGGTTGACTGGCCCACAGAGAATCGAATTACATATTGATCATTAAGTTTGGTGTGTGTCATATAGGCTTTTCCGCTTTCGTTAATTTGATTTAATAATTCTTGTGTGAAAGCATCCCCATTTTTATGACGAAAACAAATTAAAGTGAGAGGGGTCTTTGCCATAATTTCAAATCTCTCATCAGACTCAATCCAAGAACGAAGTGTCTGTGTATTATCCATGTGTTCACGAATAAATGTTTGGAGACCTTCAACTCCATAATAATTGATCACATTCCATAGCTTTAATGCGCGGAACCGCCGTCCGAGAGGGATTCCCCAATCACGAAGGTCATATACGGCACCAGATTCAGTAGCTTTATTCTTTAGATATTCTGGTAAAACAGACATGGCGTTGATCAGTGCGGAACGGTCTGCAACATAGAATACACTACAGTCAAAATTAGTGAGCATCCACTTATGAGGGTTGAATGTATAGCTGTCTGCAAGTTCTATACCATCGTGAATAAAACGATATTCCGGACATAATGCAGCTGGGCCGGCCATGGCAGCATCTACGTGGAACCAAATACCGAATTCTCTGCATATTGAACCAATTTCTCTTAAAGGATCCAATGCTGTGCTTGAGGTGGTTCCCACGGTTGCGCAGACATATGCAGGCGTTAATCCATTTGCAATATCTGTCTCAATCAAAATCTTTAAGTGATTTGTGTCCATTGCAAACGTATCATCTACATCAACGAGCCGCATGTTGTTTTTGCCGATTCCCGCAATCCTGACGGCCTTTTCAATAGAAGAATGGGCCTGAATAGAGGTATAGACTGTTAAGTCGCCTTTACAGCCATTTTGATTAATCTCCCCATTGGATACTTTTTCGCGCGCTGCTATCAATGCTACTAGACTTGAGCTTGAAGCTGTATCCTGTAACACACCGCCTCCAGTAGAATTGGATTTGAATTTTTGAGGTAGTGCCATCATATCAACGAGCCAATCCAGTACATGTGTTTCTATCTCTGTGCACGCAGGGCTGGTTGCCCAATTCATACCATTAATGCCAAGCCCCGTAGAGATTAAATCGCCAAGGATTGCCGGACCACTAGTGGCGCAGGGGAAGAAAGCATAAAAATTGGGAGACTGCCAATGAGTGATACCAGGCATGATTTGATTCATGTCAGAAAGAATTTCTTCGTGCGTGCGCCCTTTATTAGGGGCCTTGTTAGGAAATTTAGAACGAATATCTCCAGGCTGAACCTGTGATAGGACAGGGTAGTCCTCAATATTTTCATAATAGTCTGCGATCCAGTCAATAACCTTGTGCCCTTGTTCTCGAAATTCATCTGTTGTCATGTGAAGATTTGAACTTTTTTTCATGTTTTACCTTAAAGAATGTGTTTTTATTTCTGTTCGAATTTAGATTTGACCATGGTAACTCTGAAAGATATTGCATCAGCCCACGAACGAATTCGTCCATTTGTACATCGCACAACAGTTATGACCAATAATAGCTTGGATGAATTAAGTGGAGCAAAACTCTTTTTTAAGTGCGATAATTTCCAAAAAGCAGGGTCGTTTAAGATCCGTGGAGCCACGAATACAGTTGAATTATTATCTCAGGAAGAACTGGATAAAGGTGTTGCCACTACATCATCTGGAAATCATGGAGCCGCCTTATCGATGGCNGTTAAAAGACGAGGTGGGAAGACTAAAGTGGTAATGCCTNTCAATACTCCTAAGATTAAGNTCAATAATGTTGAGCGAAATGGAGGTGAAGTTGTCTGGTGTGANCCTGATCAGCCTTCACGGGAACGTGTTCTTAATGAATTGGTTATCGANACTGGTTCCACAGTAGTCCATCCATATAATGACGAGAGAATTGTGGCGGGGCANGGAACCGCAGCGAAAGAATTATTAGAAGATCATCCTGACTTAGATATGATCATATGTCCTGTTAGTGGTGGAGGATTATTGAGTGGAACCTTATTATCTGCCAAAGGTATCAATCCACATATTAAAGTTTTTGGAGCAGAACCTTCTGAAGCTGACGATGCATACCGNTCTTTGCAAAAAGGAGAAATTGTAGCNAATGAGACCATAGATACAATTTGTGATGGTCTTCGTGCACAGATTGGCTCTATTACCTTTCCTATAATTCAAGAACATGTGGATGGAATTATTACAGTTAAAGAATTAGAGATTATNGAAGCTATGAAAATGGTATGGGAGCGGATGAAAATAATTGCGGAGCCTTCAAGTGTGATAACACTTGGAGCGCTCTTAAAAAATCAAAAATTATTTTCCGGGAAAAAAGTAGGGTTAATACTATCGGGGGGAAATGTGGACTTGAATGAATTACCTTGGATATAGATCATGAAATTAAATCATATAATTAAATTAATTTTTCTAACTCAAACTATAGCATATTCNTACGTATTTGCTCAATCACAGGTGGTTGTCGAAGAAGTGATGTTCATGNATGCACCTTATGTGGGTGAGGTCAATACTACAACTAAAAAATATGCAGCGGATGGACTGTTTCGTGAGGAGGCAGAAGTAAAGGTTGACCGATTCTTGATACGAATTGCCATGGGCGGAAATAAAATTGTTGGTTCAGTTCTNGATGGTCAAAATGAAACGCGGACCGTNTACAATGTCGAAGATGAAGAATTTGCCCAGGAAACNTTTAATGTGATCCGTGATAACGATGGTAAGCCAATCTTGCAGGGGATGAGACAGTTTGGNGGNGGCGGCGGTGGNGGNGGTTCTAATAGAAGAGGAAATTCAGATCAGGAGAATACNGACGAAACTGTTGAANAAGAGAATTCAATTCAACGAAACATTTCAAATAAAACAGAAAATATAGCTGGCTTTAGCGNACGTAAAGTAACCACATTAATCACTTCTAATGATGGTACGATGACNATTGAAGAATGGTTTACAACNGACACTCTGTTATTCCGTTATGTTCTAGATATTGAAACAGGTTTAGTGGAATCTTATGGTGGNAAAAAACAAAACATGCCTAGGAGTTTTTCAGAATCTATATTAGTTCAATCTGAACAGGATTATGATTCTGTCGAAGGTAGATTGGTAAAATATACAATGCAAATGAAAGACGAAGATGACAAAGGTTTTCAAATGAATTGGGAATTGAAATCCATCAAAGAAATTCCATTTAAACCTTCTGATTTTGAGATATATAAAAAATATGAAAAGGTGGATGAGTTGGATTAATTATGTAGCCGCATGGCATACATATGTTATTTCATATTTTTAATCCAGGCACGAACCAGTTCTACCCCTTCTTTATCAACAAGTTTTCGACCTAGTTCGGGCATCATAATTCCAGGGTCTCTTGATTCCATTCGATAAATCATAATAGATTCATTGGGCTTCCCTGGTACAATAGTATGTAGCCGATTACCGGATCCACGACCAGCGGCCACAGGGGGTTTGAAAACACCTAACTTAGTAAGGTTCGTTTCCTCAATNTTTAATAATAATCCNGAAGTTTCTCCGGGNGCGCCCAGCCGATGGCAATGNGCACAATTGATNTCGATCCATGAACGNGCACGNNCTGCTATTGATCCGTCACTCANATTACTATAATCCGNTGTATGGGGAAGNGAGGATANATCTGGAAGTCCNTTTATCATTTCTAGGGCTGTCCATTTTNCCAATTGATTCATTGCNCCATNTTGATAATAAAAATCATGGTTTAATAAACGTACTTTAGGTCCAATCGGTATCATTTTGTTCTGATTAACATGACACCCTTTACACTGGTTGAAATTNGGTACACTGTAATTAAATGACACTTGTTCACCATTTTCATTTAAAAATGATGACTCTACTCGTTCACCAGCTATTTCCAAAACAGCTTCAGTTTGCTTNNCATTCCAAACATACGGGAATCCTAACCATCCATCAGGAGTATGAATTAGCAATCGTGTTTCTATGAGACGAATATTATTAGTGAGCTGACGAAAGTCAGCAGGATAGTAGAATGTTTTGATTAGAGTAGATCCAATGGGGAAATCGAAAGTNCCATCCGGTTGATAGTCCAGTTTTTNCCCNTTCGGTAATACAATAAATCGGGACTTCAGGGCATAATCTGAGAATAACTGTGCTGATACATCGTAGGGAATAACTCCAGCTTTGGGAACATGATCNGCCATATTGCCAACAAAAAATCCATAATCAGATAATTTTGGTTTGGCATATTTNAGNGGATTTCCNCCGAAAATACATGTAGAGATAATNAGAGTNGATAAGACTCTACGAGATAAATAATTCATCAATTAGAATTNGANGCAATCGAGTGTTGTATTTGACAACTATGGATAGTCTTATCCTCTGAGAAATTGGAAATAAATGGAGAGTACCATTTCTCAAAATTGTGTTCAATGTCCAGATTGGTGAAATCAGCTTTGGTATTATTTTGAATACACAGCCCAGAAGTGACCCCTGGATCCTGCATACCATCATAAATTATATCTGGTGTGGTGCGACCGTATTTGATAGCAAGAAGTTGTCCAATTTCATAATCTAGGGTTGGTAAGCCGATTTCACGCTCATAGCTATTTTGGTAAATATGGATATCCGATGTGTATGGGTTATATGATGTGTCAGTCAAAACTTCTTCAGTGATAAAGTAGCTCACAACACCCGTACCCACACTTTTATTATTTCGGATCGTGTTTTCATAGATATGCACATTGTGGGCGGCAAGGACCATAATACCCGTACCAGGGAGCACTTTGCCGACAATATTCCCCGGCGGAGCAAAATTATCTATATTATTTTCCTCTATTAGATTACGGTAGATATGAACATTCTGGCCTTTTTTCTGAACAAGATCTGGTAGGTCAAATACCAGTATACCGCCTGTATTTAGAATTGCATCATTGTCATAAACTTCAGCATTGATGGAATTTTCAATCTCAATACCAGCCACATTGTGATAGGCTATTGAATTTCGGACCACAATATCTTTGGATTGGCCCACATAGATTCCTGCGTCCGATGCACCAATTGCTACTGAAAATTCAATCAGTACGTTTGTACATTGTACCGGATACAGGCCATAGGCACCATTCATGGGGTCAGGGCCGCCAGTCCATTCTGCAGTTACACCCCTGAATACAATTCCATCTACATATTGTACCTTGATGGCGTCACCCTTTGGATCTCTTACGGAAAAATCTTCTAAAATAATATTGGATGAATTTGTGATACTAATGCCTTGAGCGCCTTCATCTTGATTTGCAAAAGAAAGAATTGACTTATTCATTCCAACCCCTCGAATGACCAAGTCTCGTTTTCCTTCGATTGACAAAGTGCCTTTAATGGAATGAAAACCCTCAGGAATTAATACTGTGTCACCTGGTTCAGCTAAAATGAATTGGGTTTGGAGTTCCTTTTCAATATTTCCTGAAAACAGAGTGGAAATAAAGAAGAGTATTGTGCTTGCTGTTTTTACTGAATGATTCATCAATGGAAAGTAAATAGAAATCAATTACTCTTTAANAAAAATTCCTTCATAAATACGATCACTTGTTGCNGCCTTTTTTGTAAAAGTACCAGTATTAGCGTTTTGAAAAGNAAGATAGAATATCTCATTATCAAATCCATCCAATATAAGTTCTGCTTCCTGNTTGTTTGTTTTTGAATATNGATAATTGCTTGNATGGGGAGCCATGGGNTTCTCATGTTTTTGTTCGAAATCATATAGGCCATTTTCTTTAATTGTAATAAAAAATAGGATTCCTTTTTTCACGGGTTCTTTTTGTGTTTGAATAAAAAACTTATATACCCCCTTAGACATAAGATTTGGTGAAAGATCTTTATTTTTACTGTCAACACCGTATACATATGTCAATGCCTGATCAAATGAATCAAGTGTATCCTTTTTACGGTTTATAATCTCGAATCGTCCGGATGCATATGGTGGTGTAGTGAATTTATAATAACCAATGATTGGATTAATAAAATTAAAAGCTACCCTCATTTCTGGATTATATCTATTATTATAAACAATTTCTGCATTTGTACCGTCAATTTTCTTATAAAGGAAGCTCCCTTGTTCTTGTAATTCACCGATACTATTTCTTAATTCGTACAAACCATTTTCGTAATATTCCATAATATAACCATTCGATAATTCAACCAATGAATTTGATACAGAGTCTGGAGAAAAATTATCTTGTTCACTACTTGGTTTAGTGCTGGTACACCCTGATATAAATAAATTTATTAAAATCAGTAAGATTAAAATGGCGAATGATTTATTTAGTTTAATAATCATCGATAAATTCCCTATAGATACTAATTAACACCATGGCGCAAATCAAGAAAAACAGAATACAGCGAGTACCCACTAAACCAGGGGTATACTTCTTCAAGGATGAGTCAGGGGAGATCATTTATATCGGGAAGGCGAAAAACCTGCGGAACCGAGTTCGTTCCTATTTCCAGAAAAACAAATACCAGTCTGCAAAAAATATTTCGCTAATTAAGCGGATTGACGATGTGGAATGGCTTGTAGTCCGTACTGAAGTTGAAGCGCTTCTTACAGAAGCAAACCTCATTAAACAACATCAACCTCATTATAACGTAAGTTTGAAAGATGACAAATCATTTCCTTACATTCGGATTACTAAGGAGCCCTATCCCAGAGTGTTCATTACCCGTGAAATTGTTAGAGATGGTTCGAAATATTTTGGACCTTATACGGATGTGCTACACTTGCGCAGATCGTTGAAAGCAGTACACAAGATTTTCCCCGTCCGTAGTTGTGATTATTACATTGATAATAAATCTATTACGGAAAAAAAGGTAAGCCTTTGTCTTGATTATCATATTAAAAAATGTCAGGGCCCATGTGAAGGAATGGTCGCTGAAGGCGAATATAATGATATGATTAATCAGGTGATCCAGTTCTTGCAGGGGCGTACAAAGGATACGGAAATGTATATCCAAAAGCAGATGGAGAAAGCATCCATTGAAATGCGGTTTGAAGACGCAGGAATGTATCGGGATCAGTTACACGCAATTGGGCGATTCAAAGATCAACAACGGAAGGTGGCTGCCGATTTTGAAGACCGGGATGTATTCGCATTGGCGAAAGAAGAAGATTATGGAATTGCTGTTATAGTTCGAATTCGGAATGGTCGAATTACCAGTAGAGAAAAAATCTCGCTAAGAAATCTTGATGAGTCTGATGCTGTAATGATGGAAACAATTATTAGCCGTTTTTATCTTGAATCTGATTTTATACCTAAAGAAATATCCTTACCCGTTGAGCCAGAAAATAAAGATCAATTAATTCAATGGCTGAAAGAAAAGCGAAGTGGGGCTATTAAACTGCAAATCCCTCAGAAGGGTGAACGGGCAAAAGAAGTGCGATTGGCATTCCAAAATGCGAAACTGCTCTTGGGTGAATGGATGATTAATCGGAAAAAGCGTCGAGAGTTGGTTCCTAAAATGGTGAATCAACTCCAAGATGACCTTCAATTAAAAGTACCTTCAAGGCGAATTGAAGCATTTGATATTTCTCATTTAGGCGGAACAAATACAGTGGCATCTTTGGTATGTTTTATTGATGGAAAATCACGGAAGAGTGAGTACAGAAAATTCAAAGTAAAAACTGTTGATGGAATTGATGATTTTGCATCCATGCGAGAGATAGTCTATCGTCGTTATAAGCGGGTAAAAAAGGAAGGAAGTGGACTTCCAGATCTTATCTTAATCGATGGAGGAAAAGGACAGCTTTCCATGGCAGTGTCAGCTCTTCGTGAATTAGGATTGGACTATTTGCCAATCGTTGGGCTTGCAAAAAAACTTGAACAGGTGTTTGTTCCGGGACAGGCCGAAGCACAATCCATTCATAAGCAATCTTCTGGATTGATTCTACTACGCCGTATTCGGGATGAAGCACACCGTTTTGCTATTTCATTTCAACGACAAAAAAGAAAAGATTCTATCACCAAATCTATTTTTCATGAAATACCGGGAATGGGAGATAAACGTGTGCAAAAATTATTATCGGAATATTCGGATGTAAAAACAATCGCAAAATTAAATCCAAACAATATTAAAGAGACGTTGGGATTTCCGGACTTGCTTGCTCAAGCTATAATAGGATTAGCAAAAGACTCTATATCAATTACAGACTAAAGACTTTATTAAGACCCGAAAGATGGTTTTGTTGAAGTAGTGGAATTCAAAGAAATAAAAAAGCCTCCTTATGGAGGCTTTTTTATTAACTAAATATTAAATCCATTTTCCTTCATCCACGCATCGGATGCGAATTTTCCAAGATAATTTCTGATACCATCAGCAAGGATGACTAAACACTTTTGATTTGCTTCGAGTGATAGAGCTGCCTGAAGTGCCGCCCAGACGACCGTACCGCTGGAGCCACCACATAGTAGTCCTTCTTCCTTGATCAATCTCCGTGCTAAATCGAATGAATTTTGATCATCAACTTTTATGTATTGATCAACCAAAGAATTGTCCAAAACATCAGGAAAAAAGTCGTAACCAATACCTTCAACCTGATAGGGATATACTTCATCGCCTCCGCCTAGGATTGATCCATAGGGGTCAGCTCCCACAATTTGAATATGTGGATTTTTTTCTTTCAGTTTTTTAGCAATTCCTGTAATGGATCCGCCTGTACCCACACCAATAACAATCATATCCAGGTCAGATCCAAATTCGTCCCAAATTTCTTCTGCTGTTCCTTCGTAGTGGGCATCGGGGTTATCCGGATTTCCATATTGGTCCAGGATATGAGAATTGGGTGTCTCTTCTTTTAACCGTTTTGAAACTTCAAATAATCCTTCGGGATGATCATGGCCTGCTTCAGTAGGTGTGCGAATAATTTCAGCTCCCAAAGCTCGAAGTGTTACTTCCTTTTCCATACTCATTTTTTCAGGCATAACA
>PAIR01000027.1 GCA_002704905.1 Fidelibacterota bacterium | reverse complement strand
TTGAGAAGGAAAATGATCTACTCTTTCAGAAAGACCCATATAATCCAGTAAATTTTTTCCTTTTTCTATATCGCCATCTTTTCCCTTAATCTGATTCGGAATCAATACATTTTCTAACGCCGTAAATTCAGGTAATAAATGATGAAACTGGAATACAAAACCTAATTGTGTATTCCTTACGCTGGCAATATCATTTTGAGATAAGCCTGCCATATTCATGCCATTCAATATAATTGATCCACTATCGGCCGTATCTAGCGTTCCTAAAATATTCAATAATGTAGATTTTCCTGAACCACTTGGACCCATAATGGTAATTAGGTCACCACTCTCAATTTCTATTGATACATCACTAAAAACAGAAAGCGTTTTNTCTCCATTCCTAAACGACTTAGATATGTTATTTACTTTTAAAATCATTTTTCTGAATAGACNGCTTCAAGCGGTGAAATCATTAAGGCTCGTTTNGCTGCTATGAATGTAGAAAANCTGACCATTCCTANTGANATACACAAGATGANAATCAAATCNAAGGCAAAAATATCCATNGGCAAATAAGGAGTGAAATAAATATCTTCAGGTANNGANATTATACCGAATACGTTTTGAAANATTATGAGCCCAAGGCCAATCGNAAGTCCAGTGAAAACNCCAATNCCACCAATCATGAAGCCCTGATTCATGACAATAGATTGTATAATCTTACGCGGGGTGCCAATAATNTGCAAAATACCAAACTCTCGTATTTTNTGCGCCATTACTAGAAGAAGGGTAGTAACCAAGTTAAAACAGGCCACAACAATAATGAGACTCAANACAGCCAATGCGCCAATTCGNTCAAATTTCATAGCACCAAATAATTCATGATGTAGCTCTTTCCATGTTTTTACTTTTGCTAATGGATACTGACTTTGAATTAATGCTGCGATTACATCAACATCAACCTGGTTTTTTAATCGAATATCCAAACCATCTGGACTATTTTTTCTGATAAATAATTTTTTTCCTACATTTCTTGGAATGAATGCGATTTTATCATCTAGATCTAAAACTTGGATACTAAAAATACCACCCACAACACATTGGACTTGTATTGGCATACCCCATGCAGATCCTTGATCAATAGGACTCACTATCCNAAACTCATCACCTAATTTTAAGTTTAGCCGCTTCGCTGTCATTTCGCCTAAATAGACCATTGGTAATTTAGATTGATCACCTTTTACTAAATTTAGATTATAAAATTCAGTTANTAANTCTGGATCAACTGCTTTGAGCAAAACCATCCTTTGAGAATCTCCCCTGCCAAGAATTAGACCTTTTCTTTGTTGAAATTCAATGGCTATTTGAACATCATCCATAGATTTAATATCAGCTACGGCCTTATCCCAATTGGAAAGGTTACTCACTCGAATATCTCCCTCAAATCCCATAATTTTTTTTACTATTCTAGATTCAAATCCATTCAATACTGAGATAGATAACACCATTGCCATACATCCAACAGCTAAACCAATAATAGCAATCCACCCAGTTAGCCGGCTCGGGCCAGCTCCTTTACCGCCCAACATGAACCGTTTAGCAATTTTTCGTGGAAAATTCATTCGTATTTAAGGGCATCCGCCGGTTGAATCTGTCCTGATCTAAAAGTTGGCCATAAAGCAGCAAAAACAGATGCTAAAGATGCCAAAACAGAAATTAATAAAATATCTGGAGCATTAACGTCTATGGGAATAAAATCCATAAAATATACATCCTCAGGAACTGTAATCAATTTAAAATTATTTTGAAGCAGGGCAAGCAAAACTGCTAATAAACTGCCACCAAGGGATCCTGCCNNCCCAATAATTAATCCTTTTATAANAAAAACTTGATACAANTTACCTTTACTCAACCCCAAGGATTTCAAAAGACCAATTTGCCGTGTTTTGTCAATAATGATCATGGCTAAAGCAGAAATAATATTTACAAATCCTACTAAAGCAATTAGACNAAAAATAAATAATATNGGCNAGCGCTGAACGTCCATCCATCTNAAAAGAGTTTGATTCTTTTCTTTCCANNTTATAACCATNTAAGGATATGCCAGAGTNTTTTCTAGCAGTTTGGCTATAAATTTNTATTGACTATGATCATTAAGCCTTATGATATGTCCTGAAACTTTTCCTTCCATAGCAAATAACTCATTTGCTTTTTGGATCGAAGTAAATACTAACGANTTATCATATTCTGTCATGCCAGAATGAAANAGGCCNCTNANAACAAACTGCTNCAATCGTTTTTTTGAAGTCTGTAAAGTTGCAATATCGAAGAGAACAATTTTATCGCCGACGGTAAGCCTAAATTGATCTGCCAAACTCTGACCGATAATAGTTTGGTTTCCCTCAAGGTTAGCACTCCCTTCAACCANCATATTTTGAATAAATTTTCCTCCTAAAGTTTCCAAGCCCTCTACTATAACACCTTCAGCAGACTTGCCTTTTCGTAAGAGCGCAGAGCCCTGCACAAAACCTGATCTCGTGAATCCTTCAGAATTTATAGNCATCAAACTGTCAAATCCGGCAATGTGAGGTTGTATCGGATCACTTAAAAAATGACGTATTCGAATGTGCCCGTCGAATTCAGAAATTTTTTGGGAGATAACCCGTTCAAATCCATTCAAGATAAATAAAGTAATGAGAAGGGCAGCAATGCCCACAGCCAATCCGGCTACAGAAAGGATGCTAGCCACCCTGGTAAAACTCCCTTTTTGAGTCGATCGCATGTAACGGGTCGATAGGTAAAAAGGNAAATTCACTGGANAAAATTTAATCTTCCGCGCGCATCGCTGGNAAGAGGATTACATCCTTGATGGANACATTTTCGGTCAATAGCATAACAAGTCTATCCACACCGATTCCCACACCACCTGTTGGNGGCATTCCACATTCCATGGCCTGAAGAAAGAGTTCATCAACTGGGTGCGTTTCATTATCCCCACCCTCTGCCAATTTCACCTGAGATTCAAATCGTTCACGCTGGTCAAGAGGATCGTTAAGTTCAGTAAAAGCATTAGCAATTTCTGTTCCACCAACAAATAATTCAAACCTTTCCACTAAATGNGGATTTCCATTCCTATGCTTTTTGGCCAAAGGTGAAATAGCTTTTGGGTAATCTGTNATAAAAGTAGGTTGAATCAATTTAGGTTCTACCAATTCAGTCATAAGTGCATCAAGCATTTGGCCATAATTGTCATTATCTTCAACATCAATATGATTTGCCTTACAGATATTATTTAATTTTTTACTAGAAACTCCTGTTAGATCTTCTCCCGTAACATTTTTCAGCAATTCAAGTATCGGCTTTCTTTCAAATGGAGTTGAAAGATCGATATCCATATCACCCCATTTTAGTTGAAGTGCATCTATACTTATTGCAATAGAGCGAATCATATCTTCCACCAAATTCATATTGTCCTCGAAATCTGCGTAGGCCCAATAAAATTCTAGCATGGTGAATTCGGGATTATGGTTTCGATCCATACCTTCATTTCTAAAATCTTTAGCAATCTCATACACCCTATCAATTCCTCCAATAATAAGTCGTTTTAAGTATAATTCATCAGCAATCCGCAAATAAAGTTGTTGATTCATTGCATTATGATGGGTAATAAACGGCAGGGCATTGGCTCCGCCATAGAGAGGTTGTAGAACAGGTGTTTCCACTTCAAGAAACCCCATATTATCTAAATATTCACGAAGACCTTTAATGATATTAGCTCTCTTTACAAATGTATCTTTCACTACCGGATTCACGATCAAATCTAAATGGCGATTTCTATAACGCTGTTCTTTATGGCTAAAGGCATCAAATGTTTCACCTTCTTTTTCTTTTACAACAGGTAGCGGACGTATGGATTTGCAAAGGATTGTGAACTCATTGGTATGAATTGAAATTTCACCCATTTTTGTTTTAAAAACATAGCCTTTAACACCTACAAAATCACCTATATCTAATAATTTAAAATTATTGTAATTATCTTCACTCACATCATCTCGCCTTATAAACACCTGGATTTTCCCTTTTAGATCCTGAATATGAAAAAAAGATGCCTTACCCATTTTCCTTATTGACATTACACGCCCAGCAATATTTACATCCTGCTTTTCAAGATTATTAAAATCATTTAAAATATCGGCACTAAAATGGGTCGGCTCATATTTTTGAGGATAGGGATCTATTCCTGCTTTCCTCAGCTTAGCCAATTTTTCTTTCCGAAAATCTATGATTTGGTTTAGACTTTTATGCTCGTCAGACATCTGCTGCTTCCTTTTCTTCTACAGTTTCTCCCAGTTGATTCATTAAAAAAGCTCGAATAAATCTATCAATATCACCATCCATTACCGCAGCAACATTTCCTATTTCTTCATTAGTGCGGTGATCCTTTACCATATTATAGGGATGAAAAACGTAGGATCGAATTTGACTACCCCAAGCTATATCCATTTTAGTATTCTCTAGATCTTTCATGGCTTCTTTTTCTTTTTCAACTTCGACCTGATAGAGCCTAGCCTTCAATACTTTCATTGCGGATGCTTTATTTTTATGCTGGCTACGCTCATTCTGACATTGGACTACAATTCCAGATGGAATATGAGTTATCCGGATGGCCGAATCAGTTTTATTCACATGTTGGCCCCCAGCTCCACTAGCTCGATAAGTATCAATTCTTAAATCGCTTTGATCTATCTCAATTTCAATTTCTTCTTCTGAAGAAGGATATACAAAAACTGATACGAATGAAGTATGACGCCTACTATTGGAATCAAATGGTGAGATACGAACCAATCGGTGAATACCAGCCTCTGCTTTAAGCAGACCATAAGCATAATCACCTTTCACTGTCATCGTGAGATCTTTGATTCCGGCCTCATCACCAGGCTGATAATCCATGATATCTTTTTTGAAACCCTTTCGCTCGATCCAACGTGTGTACATGCGGTAAAGCATCTCAGCCCAATCCTGGCTCTCTGTTCCCCCAGCCCCAGGATGAATAGTAATAATGGCATCCTGCACATCCTTTGGCTCTCCAAGGATCATCTTTAATTCTAGATCCTCTATGGTCGTAACAAACTTATCTAATTCAATATTCACTTCTGTAAGAGTCGATTCGCCCGCTTCTGCAAATTCCAATAAAACCTCCACGTCACCTTTAACCGAATCAAGATCTTTCCATAGATTAATCTCTTTTTCCAACAAGGATATTTTTTTTAGAAGAGATGAAGCCGCAGCATTGTCATTCCAAAAATCAGATGCAGTCGATAATTCTCGCATTTTATCTAAATCAGTTTGCTTTATAGAGAGGTCAAAGATACCTCTTTAATTCAGAATATTTTTTTACTGCTGAGGTATATCTGTCTTTTAAATCGTTTAATTCCATGGATAAAATTTACATCAATGCATAAACTGTACGAGATGAAAATCTTTAAAATTTCATAGCCAGAACAGTCATGACCGCCACACCTGAAATCAACATCATTAATTGAAGAAATGATTTTTTTATTTCTGTATTATGATGCAATTCCGGTATGAGGTCTGAGCCGGCAATGTAAAGAAATCCACCAGCAGTAAAAGGGATCAACGCTTCAGTTAATCCAGCAATGCTTTTTCCAATTTGTAGAGCGATGAGGGCGCCAANAATCGCCATNGAAGCGCTTATACAATTAACTAATATTGCTTTTTTAACTGAAAGGCCACCTTTNATGAGAATAGAATAATCACTTATTTCTTGAGGAATCTCATGGAAAAGCACTGCCACCGTTGTCGCAATCCCCAATGGAATACTTGTGGAATAACTAATAGCAATAAGCACACCATCAATAAAATTATGCATGGCATCACCAAAAATATTCATAGGTACAAAAGGATGAATGTGGACTTCAGAGGTGGGGTGATGGCAATGGCGCCAACGAAAAAANNNTTCCATTATAAAAAAGGTTGNAAGACCANCGATNGTCCATAGTGAAACNANAATTGGTNGTGTGGNTGAAGNANAAGCTTGTGGAAGAAGGTGAATCAAGGCACCACCAAATAAAGTACCTGTAGCAAAACTCACCAGATAATTGATGAGTTTATCCATAATCTTTCCTGAGAGTGATAATGTGGCTAGCCCAACCAGAGAAACTAAACTGACAAGAATGACACTAAGAATTGTATAGAATNTAATAGACATNATTTATTTGNCCATCAACACTAATTCTCNTNTTNCAANAGNNGAANTCANTCTACTCTTNTTANTNTCNANATAAATGATTAANAGTTGCTGAAATTATNAATCACCTGANGCAATGAACATCCTATCATTTAAATATTTTCGNAGTGCAATNTCATCCATACNAATGTGGGCGATTCGGCCATCCTCTNCAACTGAGATTCGAGCTTTTTCCTCTGAGACNAGCACTACTATAGCATCTGTTTCTTCGGAAATACCCAAAGCAGCGCGGTGACGGGTTCCCATTTCNGGATCAATCATTGTACTTTCTGTTAANGGTAAGATACAGGCTGCTGCATCAATAATATCATTTTGAATAATTACAGCACCATCATGCAACGGAGATGATGGATTAAATATTGATAAGAGTAATGGAGTTGTCACTTCTGCTTTTAGTTGAGTTCCTTGCTCTTTGTATGAGCGCAAACCTGTCTCACGTTGAATCACGATCAACCCACCCCAATGACGTTCNTGAAGTTGAGTTGCCGCTTCAACAATTGAAACAATAGTGCGGGAAGTCCCAACACGAAAAATTCGTTGGAAAAACCGAGTTTGCCCCACATAAATCAATAACCGCCTTAATTCAGGTTGAAACAGGATCACAAATGCCACTACCCACACAGTCTGAAACTGGTTCACCAGCCATGAGGATGCACTTAATCCAAAAGCATTAAATAAAAATGAGGCAAGCATGAGAAAAATCATTCCTGCCAACATTTGCCCCGCGCGAGTTCCTTTGAAGTACATATAAACTCTATAGAATATCCAGCTTACGAGAAGTAGGTCAACCACATCGATTAATGTCACAGTAAGAAAGCCAATTTGAAANAGCACCATCTAGTTGATTNCCATAATTTTTTCAATTATTTTAACTGCACGAAGAGTTTCTTTTACATCATGAACTCGAATAATATTTGCTCCATTCATTATACCGGCTGTGATGGATGCCAATGTTCCTTCCAAACGCTCTTCAACAGGAAGGTTAAGTGATGCCCCGATAAATGATTTCCGCGACGGACCTAATAAAATAGGATATCCCATNGTACAAATTTGCTTCAATTCGCGTATGATTTCAAAATTATCTTCTAATCGCTTTCCAAACCCGATACCTGGATCCAAAATAATCATATTATCTAATATACCTGAGTTCTTTGCACTTTTNACTTTTCTTTTAAAGAATTCACANATTTCTTNAATNACATTATNATAATGAGGATCTACCTGCATACTTCGAGGTGTTCCTTTCATATGCATAAGAATAACTGGCACCTTTCGANNNACNACAATGTCAATCATTTTCTCATCAAATGTCAGTCCGGAAATATCATTAACTAAGTTAGCTCCTACATCCAAAGCTGCCTCAGCAACGGGCGACTTATAAGTGTCAATAGAAATCAGGCAGTCTGACTGTTGTCGTATCGATTTTATGACAGAAATAGTACGTTTTAATTCTTCATCCACAGATACAGGTACAGCACCAGGACGAGTAGACTCTCCACCAATATCAATCATGTCCGCACCATCTTCTATCATTTTTAAAGCGTAGTCAGTTGCTTGATTCTTATCGGAAAACTGCCCGCCATCGCTGAAAGAGTCGGGCGTTAGATTTAGGATACCCATGATAAGAGTATGGGATGGCATCTTAAGCCAAGAGTTGAATTGTATGTTATTCATAACACATAAATAAAACGCCTCAGTAATCGAGGCGTTTTATTATTAATTTTTTTCAGTATTTTTTAATTTATTTTTTGGCGGTCTACGTTTTGGTTTTTTCTTAGGAGGTTTTATCGTGGATCCATTTTTAGAGCGGATAATTGGTTTTCCTTCCATTATGGCGTCAACTTCAACTCCATCAATAGTTTCATGCTCAAGTAATGCCTTTGCAAGATTATGAAGTAGATCAATATTATCATTGAGAACCTGTTCAGCAGTAGATTGAGCCTTGCGTACAATTCGCACCACTTCTTCATCAATCATTCGCGCTGTCACTTCCGAAAAATCCCTATGGCTCTGTATTTCTCGTCCAAGAAATATTTCTTCATTTTTTTTACCAAATGTCATAGGGCCTAAAACATCACTCATCCCCCATTCACATACCATTTTTCGAGCAATTTGTGTGGCTTGCTCAATATCATTTCCTGCTCCAGTGGTTAATTCGTTAAAAATCAATTCTTCTGCAGCACGGCCTCCCATAAGGATGGCCAAGCGACCTTCAATATATGTCTTAGAGTAACCGTGTTTTTCATCAATGGGTAACTGCATAGTAACACCTAAAGCACGGCCACGAGGTATAATGGTTACTTTATGAACAGGATCTGCGCCTTTTGTCTGCGCAGCAACCAGCGAATGGCCTGCTTCATGATAAGCTGTGGTTTTTTTCTCACCTTCAGATAGAATCACACTTTTTCGTTGGACACCCATCATCACTTTATCTTTTGCTTCTTCAAAATCGGTCATATCCACTGAACGTTTTTTCTTCCGTGCAGCTAAAAGGGCTGCTTCATTTACAATATTTTCAAGATCTGCACCCACCATGCCCGGCGTTCCTTTTGCAATGGCATTTAAATCAACTTTCTTTTTATTCATAACAATTTTTTTGGTGTGCACTTGAAGTATGCCTAAACGACCTTTCAGGTCTGGTGCGTCTACCACAACCTGCCGATCAAATCGACCTGGGCGAAGCAAAGCTGAATCCAATACATCCGGACGGTTTGTAGCAGCCATAAGAATGATATCCTCTTGCGTTTCAAATCCATCCATCTCTACCAGAAGGGCATTCAAAGTTTGTTCACGTTCATCATGCCCACCGCCTAAACCAGCACCACGCTGACGCCCCACAGCATCCAACTCATCAATAAAAATGATACAGGGCTGGTTTTTTTTACCCTGCTCAAATAAGTCACGTACTCGGGACGCTCCAACTCCTACAAACATTTCTACAAAGTCCGCGCCACTTAGACTGAAGAAGGCCACATTGGCTTCCCCGGCAATTGCACGAGCCAATAGAGTTTTACCTGTCCCTGGTGCACCGACCAATAGAACACCCCTTGGAATTTTTGCACCGAGCTTCTGGTAGCGCTTCGGTCTTTTTAGAAAGTCAACAACCTCTTTTAACTCTTCTTTTGCTTCCACACAACCTGCCACATCATTGAAGGTAACTTTAGGCATATCCGATGTCCAAACTTTGGCTTTACTTTTGCCAAAATTGAAAATAGACTTCATACCACCACCACCCTGCATACGTCGCATTAAAAATATCCAAAAAGCGAGAATGGCAATCCATGGAAGAATATTTAAAAAGTAACCCGTCCAATCGATAGATTTCTGTTTAAAGGTATAGTCTACTTTATACTGATCCCACTCGTTCATAACTTCACGGTCAACAAAAGGGAGTTTTAATCTAAATTTCAACACATCTTGGGAAATCCCACCAGCGTTCAGTACTGTTTGGGTTTCAGATAATTCACCATAAAATTCATCATCCACAATCTCTGCTTTAGCAATCAGTCTATCAGTTAAAAATCTGCGGTATTCAGAATATTGGATCTCAACCTCATCTACACCTTTCCCAGTGAAGAGGTTAGATAAAAATACTGCAGATATAATAATCAGGACCCAGACAAAACTTGTTTTTCCTGCCCGGCGCCANTGAAATTGATCAGACTNGTTTTTATCCTGNTTTTTGTCNGGCGATTTTTGGTTTTTAAATCCATTCTTGTTTTTATTATTTGACTGCTTAGAATTCACTTGATGCTCTTTCATTTCCCCCATAGCGATATATACCTTTTAAATTTCTTAATTTTTGATCATAATCCAATCCGTATCCTACGACGAANTCAGGCGGAATTTCAAATCCTACCCAATCTATATCAAAATCTAATTTGGCAATCTCTGGTTTGATTAATAATGTANCAATAGCTACGGATTTNGGTCCTGCTTCATACATTCGATCCCGAATAAATTTGATAGTTAAACCAGAATCNATGATNTCTTCAACAATCACNACATGACGATCTGTAATATCAGCAGAAATATCTTTGCGTAATCGTACAGTTCCTTTTGATGCTGATCCAACATAACTGGATACTTTAATAAAATCTATTTCACAATCGATATCTATTGACCTTATAAGATCCGCCGCAAAGATAAAACTCCCATTAAGGATGCCAATTAAAATTGGTGCCTCGTCTGAATATCGTTTGGAAATATCAGAGGCGAGTTCATTAACACGTTTCAATATTGACACTTCAGAAATATACTCTGTTAATTTGTGTCTGTTTTTGATCATAATTATCCTAGCCTAGGAACTAGTGAAAGTTCCACGAAATTTTTAGTTTTTTCAGTCACCTTTGCTTTCTCACTTATACGACGGCCACACACCCAGATAATTTCACCATCAGCAGTCACCACTAATTGGTTCTTCTTATTGAATAAATCCACTTTTTCATCTACAAGAAGATCACTGACTCTTTTCTTTCCAGTCATCCCCAGGGGTTGAAAATGGTCACCAGTTTTCCACTGTCTCAAGATAATTTCTTTACCAATAATTGCACGTCCATCAATAACCTCTTTAGAGGGATCATCATTCATTTCATATTGGTGTATAGGTTGAAAGACAAGACTGAAGCCATCAGAGCCCATCGTATTTTTTTTCAAAACCCATTCTTCACGATTCCGTAATAAAGTCCAATTTGCATTAACTTTGAAAGTCGATCCTGTATCAGCAGCTGCAATCCATTGTTCCAATGATGTCCACCGATACCCGCGCCAGGAAATCTGGATTTCGCCAACCAAATATTTGATTAAGCGAACTAGTTGATTATTCGATAAATATTTTGACCATTCATATTCAATTATTATCGGTTTACTATCATCTAACATATCATTCCCTATTGCTTCAATCAAACAATTCATACGATCAACGGCCCTTGTTGCCTTTTTAGCCAATGCATTAAATCGTTCAATTAAGTTCAAGGATTGGATTTCCCATGGTTTAATCACTTTATGACGGACAAAATTGCGTTTAATAGAAGTATCCAAATTGGATGAATCTTCCAAATAATTCAAATTATTTTGGTGAATGTATTTAGTAATATCTTGACGGGTGAAATTTAAAAGTGGCCGTATGATAAATCCATTTTGTTTTGGAATTCCTCTAAGCCCTTCTACACCACAACCATCATCGAGATGCATCAGAATCGTTTCTAAATTATCATTTGAATGATGTGCCGTCATTATATAATCACAATCAAATTCTTTTCTTGTCTCCAAAAATGCGTTAAGACGAACTCGGCGTGCCCACATTTCAACACTCTCTTTTTTATTAAAATCAGGTTTGAATCGTTTAATTAATAAAGGGATTTTATATTTTAAACATAACCGTTCAATGAAACTTTGTTCAGATTTTGAATTATGTCTTAAACCATGATTCACATGCACAGCAAATAATTTATGATTGGGCTGCAATTGTAAACACAAATGAAGTAAGGCTACAGAATCTACTCCTCCAGAGATTGCGACTAATAATCGTTTTTCACCTAATAAGAATTCAGACATTTCATTAAGAAAAGAATCAAAAGTTAAAGATTTCTCAAAATGGTGTAATTCTAATTTTTTCATTTTACCAGGATATGGTTTATCATATTGCCATCAATAAAATCATTATCTACAATATTTACCAAGTAATAATTATCATATATAGTATGTAATAACTTGTAAGATTCTGAATTTTTTTTATAAATATTTGCCCAATCATTAATCCACAAATCAAAAGCTTCATCCTTCCAAATTAAAAATGATCGTGCATCAACGATTGTGGGTTGTAAGATATCNTGNCCTGGGAAAACACCCCAGGTTACAGCATTNACATTNTTTTCAGATAAATTNGAAATTANTTTACCTNTNNTATTTATNGCTTGATAGGATANATTTTTNAATTGATCTAGAATTTNGAGTAATTGNTCTAGTTTNTCCTTAGAAGTNAAAAATTCTAAATATGNCTTTTGAAAGACTTTACCTCCTTTAGCNCCCCATCCAAAATTAGGATCTTCTGAAGNTAAACCATTTACTTTNGGTTGTGAATTTATTGTTAAATAACCTNCTAGATTTAGTTTCACNAAATCTTTNAATATCTNCTNNCTTTCAATAGCTAANGGAGTCTCACACCAAGGTAAACTACCNATTTTACCTTCNCAGAAAGATACAAAAATTTCTGATATATCTTTTATTGATCTTGGCTCNCCCCAGAGTTTTCTTTTTCTGGCTTTNANTTTATCANTTTTNGAACCTGCCCTTATGGCNTGATACTGGTTAAGCTCTCCAAANGTAGGACTAGTTATATCGCCCCATCGACCATTAGGAAAATCATCCCATGTTTCAGTTCTAGTAAGATAACTTACGGGACGATTACTCCAAAAGATTGGTCTAACATCTTCAGTTGACTTCCTCTCTACTACTGTTGACTGTCGCCAAGGTAATGGTTTATCAGGCCCCTTTGTTGATACCAAACCGAGCGCCGATAATATTTCCGTAACAGAATGTTCTAAGTTTAGTGTATAAAAATGCAATCCAGGCACACCTTCAGCAATTAATTTCTGGCACATATTAGAAGCCTGTTCAATCCCATAATCAATCACACTTGAATCATCATTTTTTATTGGTTCAAGTGCACTTTTAACTGATTTAGGGATACTAACCTTACAGAATTGAGTAAATTTATTAAACCTTGCATAGTTGTTTATTGGCATAATTCCAGGAATGATTGGAATATCAATACCGACATCAGAACACTTATCTCTAAAAATCAAAAAATTATCTACATCATAAAATAACTGAGTTATAATAATGTCTGAACCAGCATCAACTTTTTTCTTTAAAAATGATATGTCCAAATCTATGTCATTTTGCTCTTGATGACTTTCTGGATAACCACCGACTCCTATAAAAAAGTTGTCACCAAACTCTTTCCTTATGTAACGGACAAGATCAATACCATAATTAAATCCCTGATCATCCTTTTCCCAAATGGTACTACCCTCAGGAGGGTCTCCTCTGAGAGCTAAAATATTTGAAATATTATTTTTTTGAGCATTTAAAAGAACCTGTCTAATTGAATCTTTTGGCATATTGGTACAAGTGAGATGCATCATAACATCTAAGCCAAAGTATTTTTGAATTATTTTACTCATTTTTAAGGTTCTATCTGATGTTGATCCTCCTGCGCCCCAAGTAATATCAATATAAGCCGGTCTTAAGGATGCCATTCTATCAATTCGACTATAGAGATTATCTAAACCAAAATCAGACTTGGGTGGAAAAAATTCAAAGCTATAGAATGTTTTACCTTGATTTTTATATTCTTTTAATTTTTCTGAAATTTTCATATTAAAATTTGAATAGAGAGAAAATTAAACTATCCAATTATTTAGTTGAAAGTTAAAAAAAATGATTTCAAAACCATAAAGTTTAGAATTGGACTTCTTTAATAATGTGACAACTTTCATAATTATAAATTTTGCTTATCACATAATTCAATCAAAAATGGGTTTTCTTCTAATTCAATTAATAATGTAGTGTCAGATCCATGCCCGGAATGGATAATTTTATTGTGATTGAACGATTGAATTATATGAACCAATGAAGATTCCAATGTGGACCAATCACCACCGGGGAGATCTGTGCGGCCTACACTTCCTCTAAAGAGAGTGTCACCTACAAAAATGTGATTCCCCAATTCTAGGCATGTACCACCAGGTGTGTGCCCCGGCGTATTCAAAGTATTAAAATGGAATTCACCCATTGTTATTTTTCCTTCATCTGCAAACCAATTATCTACTTTAGGTTTTTCTTTTGGTATAATACCAAACATTTCACACGTTTGTTCATACATATCTAATATTAATTTTTCATTTACATGCAGATAAAAGGGAATTTGATATTTTTCTTTTAAGGGATAAACTGCACCAATATGATCTAGATGGGCATGTGTATTAATAATACCAATCGGATCCAAGTTTTGATCTTCAATGGCATGTATAATTAACTGTGGATCATCACCTGGATCTATAAGGACTGTATCAGATGAACCTGAGTACCATAAGATATAACTATTTTCTTGAAACGGGCCTGTTACGACCGTTTCAACGTTTAAACTCAAATCTCCTCAAAGAATAGTTCATTGAGACATTGGATTTTATCCTCATAAGAATGTGGATACAGAAAATTTTCTGTTGCGGATATAGAACTCAAGATAGAATTCCCATCTTGAGGTGTAAAACAAAATCCGTAGATCTCATGGTCATTTCTTACATGAAGTGACTGTTCAACCACAACCGTCTGGTTTAGAATTCGACCAAAATGTCCATGGTCTCGACCAAATGAATATACCGTACTTGTCATATTTTTTGTTGTCATAGCCACAAGATTATTAGAAATTAATTTATCCTTCACTTCATTAAGATTAGTTGGCTCTTTAACATTTAAAGTAAACCAAAGAACATGCATATATTGACTATTCACTTTCATAGCTGATGAAAACAAATTCAAGTCATACCCCAAAGTAGAAAAGAGCTCAGATGCATCTTTAGCGTGGTGAGAGCCATAATTATCATCCGCGTGTCCCCCTACAAGAGGTGCTGGGATAAAACTTCCCTCTTGACTTGTATCATTGGCCCGACGGACACAAACATAACGACCTTCTTTCAAGTTATCCGGGCCATATCCATCAATGGCCAATGTATTAGTAATACATGAAATATTATGTGTATTACAGGAAACAATCTGGATAAATTGACTTTGGTCTTCTTTTAAAACAGCATCATTAATACCCCGTGCATATTTAACTCCAAACCCATCTTCACTACCTTGAGCCATAAAACCTTTGACTTTATCTGAAAATTTCTGATAATAAAGCTCTTTATTTTGATGGCCGACACCAGAGGGTGTACAATCAATAACCACAGAAGCACGGCTGATAGCTTCTTCAGTTTCCAGATCGGGATCCATATCTAATTCTTTGAAACCATCAATGCGGTCTGCACTTACGGCCAAACGTGCTCCTCGTTTTAACAGGTCAATTACTTTGGATCGATCACTTCTTAAAGGAGAATTCTTATTAAATGTGACTTCTCCAATACCCAACTGATCTTTGTAGTCACACAGCAATCCGATTAATGGCTCACCGATAGTTCCAGTGCCTATAACATGGACGATTTTACGTTCCATTAAAACAACTCCTTATCAAGGTTAATTATCTTTTAGCTCACTTAGAGTACGATTTTCTGAGCGACATTGAATGACAAACCAAATAATAATGGTTCCAAACACGATAAAATAAACGGCCAGAAAGTAACTGAAGAAATTATACATTTGCTACGACCTTATTTTTGATCTTTATCACATGAATTCTGTATTTTAACATTAAAGTATAAAGTAAGGTAAATATACCCAGGGATATTAAAAACGGCCCCAAAATATCAGACGGTTGTTTAGCTATCTCCACTTGAGGATGGGATTGAATCTCTGGTGCCCAAAATTGCACAGATACAAAAATAATAGGAACATTCACAAATGCAATAATACCTAGAGCAGCGGCATAACGTTTTACCCTTTCCACATGACCCCCAAAAGATCTCATCATAAAATAACCAACATATATAAGAAATAGTATCAATGTAGTTGTGAGCCGAGGTTCCCAAATCCAGGGCTGACCCCAGATAGGTGTTGCCCAAATTGGACCAGTAATTAAAACAAGAGAAATAAAAATCGTACCAATCTCTGCAGCGGCTAGACTGACTCTATCCCAATAGTCATTACCTTTAACAAAAAACATAATACCTGAGATCATAACAACAAAATAAGATAAAAACCCTATCCATGCTGATGGTACATGCACGTAAAAAATTTTTTGGGCCCAGTGCTGCTCGGGCACCATAGGTGTATTATAAATGATGTTCCAGATATTGAACAGCATAAAAACCGTAACCGTTAATAACGAAATAATATTGATCTTTTGTTTAAAAAATGACTGCATTATTCTTCAGTGATAAAGTCGAATAAAGTGTATCCAACGAGAGAGAAAATTACAATTATTGAGATAACGATTAACAACCATATTTGCCATAGTTGGTATGGATCTCCTGCCATAATACCAGCTGATATTTTTGATGCAGCAATAACTACAGGAGATACTAGTGGGAAAAATAAAATAGGAACTAATACTTCACTTAAATTAGCGCGCATTGCAATTCCTGATACAAGGCTTGCTACTGACATTATAGCTAGATTAATTAGCAAGGTTGTAACTACAGATAATAATAAATCTGAAGGGTATTCGATTAACAAGAATTTGAAAAAGGGTATGATTACAATTGCTTCCATTATAGTCAGAAAAATAAACCCGCTAATCCATTTAGCCAAATATATTAAACCTCTATCTATTGGAGAGCTAATCAGCAAAGAAAACGCATCAAATTCTTTTTCATATGAAAAAGAACGATGAACACCCAAAACAGTAACAAGTAAAACCATTATCCAGAACATACCAGGAGCATAGTTGGTTACGATCACTTTGGATACATTGGAAGTAAATGCAAAAACAAGGATAATAGATAATCCAAAAATTAACATAGACAAAATCACTTCTCGTGAACGAAATTCGATGAATAATTCTTTTTTAAGTAAAGTTAAAAACATCAGGATTCCTTAATTACTCCATCTTCTAAATGAAGGATTCGACTAGCATATTTTTCAGCCTTCTGTCGGCTATGGAGTACCACACACATCGTTTTCCCACTTATTTTCCATTGATTTAAAGAATCTTTCATTTGTTTTTCACCTAATTCATCTAATCCAGTAAAGGGTTCATCAATTAACAACAAATCCCAATCAACTAGTTCTGCGCAAATCAATTTCAAACGTTGAAGCATCCCTTGAGAATAAATGGATATTATATCGTCAGATTGCTCTAATAGACTAAATTTTTCTAATTGATCCCTAATAGTGACTTCAGATATTGGTGTAGAACGAAGATTCATTACCAACTTTAAATTTTCAACAGCTGAAAGCGATGAATACATTGCAGGAGCATGACCCAGATATAATATTTTTTTCCGTTTGTCCGGTGATCCTTTCAACAAGTCTTTATTTTGAAATAAAATTTTACCACCATCACAAGTCATGATTCGCGCAAGAATGCGAAGTAAAGTTGTTTTCCCCGCTCCATTCTTGCCCATAAAAATGATTGTCTCTCCAGACTTTACATCGAAAGTTACCTCTCTTAAAACTGGACGGAGATTAAAGGACTTTGATAGCCTAGAAACGGAAAGCATTAAAATTAAAAGGATTTTATCTGGGCAATGACTGAGGATACTTCTTGTTTCAATGCATTCCGCGAGTTTTGGTAATCACTATCGTTAACATTACCCATATCAAATTCCATTTCTAATTCTTTTATCTGGCGGTAAAGGAGACGCTTTTTTCGCTTTAAAGAAACTAAATCAGTCTCATCTTTGCCCTCACTCATTTTAGCTAGAAAGAGTGGTTGAAGCACAAAAATAATGGGTAAAATAAAAAATATAAGCACTAGACTGTAATCTTGAATTAAGCCCATTATCATTCTTTCCGAGGCCAAAGAGCAATTAGTGTACCAAAAATAAGTATATACCCACCAATCCACACCCAGTGCACAAGTGGATTGATCATAATTTTTA
>PAIR01000026.1 GCA_002704905.1 Fidelibacterota bacterium | reverse complement strand
GGTGGAATTTCCATTAAACCAGCAGCAAAAATGGATGAAATGAAGTATGACATGTGTGGATCTGGTGTGGTCCTTGGGGTCATGAAAGTGTTGGCAGAATTAAAGCCGAAAATGAATGTTGTGGGTATCATCCCCTCTACAGAAAATATGAGCGGTGATAAGGCTTATCGTCCAGGTGACGTACTTACGGCCTATAATGGAAAAACTATTGAAGTATTGAATACAGACGCAGAAGGCCGGTTGATTTTAGCTGATGCTTTATCTTATGCCTCGAAACATTATGATCCAGAATATATTATTGATTTTGCCACACTTACTGGAGCCGTAGTAGTGGCTCTTGGCCACGTAGCCACAGGAATAATGGGAACAGATGCTACTCTAATAAAAAATATTAAATCATCTTCAGAAAATACTGCAGAAAAGGTATGGGAATTTCCTCTATGGGATGAATATATCGACCAAGTAAAATCCAAGATTGCTGACGTAAAAAATGTGGGTGCTCCTATGCAGGCAGGCAGTATTGCCGGAGGTGCATTCTTGAAAGCGTTTGTGGGAGACAAAATTCCCTGGTGCCACTTTGATATTGCTGGTACCGCATGGGGCGATAAAGATTTACCGTATCAAAATAAAGGTACAGCCACGGGAGAAGTGATTCGTTTGGTTGTCGATTTATTGGCTGTATGAAACCGAATTGTCCCACTCGAGATGAAGCCATTGAACTACTCCATGAGTATACTAAAACCGACAGTTTGCGTCGTCATGCATTGGGTGTAGAACAGGCCATGCGTAAAATGGCAGAAAAATACGATGGTAATCCAGATGAATGGGGTATAACAGGTCTCATGCATGACTTCGATTATGAAAAGTATCCATCAATGGAAGATCATCCTTTTAGAGGAAATGAGATACTAAAAGAAAAAGGATATCCTAAATCCATTACTCAAGCCATAATGGGTCATGCAAATTATACCGGCGTCTCCAGAGATACAGACATGGCTAAAGCTCTTTTTGCCGTAGACGAATTAACAGGATTTATTTTTGCCGTAACTTATGTACGGCCTTCCAAGTCGATCTTTGAAGTGAAGCCTAAATCTGTGAAAAAGAAATTAAAACAAAAATCATTTGCAGCTTCAGTCATCAGGGAGGATATTTTTCAGAGCATTGAAGAACTTGAGGTAGATATGACAGAACATATTCAATTTGTGATTGATGCTTTAAAAGAAAAGGCGGACGTATTGGGTTTAAAAGGGAGCGTTGAATCGGCATGACATATATTTCGGGAATAATTTTATTTTTAGTTGGTTTTTTAATTGGTAGTGGCTTGATATGGTTCTTTCGCCAAAGGGAGATTGATGCATCTAAATCCAGCCATGATCANCTAAAAGCTGAGTTTGGTGACTTATCTAAACAGGCACTTGATCAAAATTTAGAAACCTTTTTGAAACTGGCAGAAAATAAATTTGGAGAACTTCTTAAATCGTCTGATTCTCAAATGGATGAAAAGAAAAAGCTGATTGATTCGAGCATAGAAGGAATGAAGAAAAATCTTGATGGCTTGACTAAATCTACNTCTGAGCTCAAAGGTCAAATGGCAGAATCTAAAAAGGGNATTGATGACCTTGCAGATACAACTTCTCAATTGAGTCGAATACTTGATAGTTCTCAGGCACGGGGACATTGGGGTGAAAGGATGGTTAAGGATATNCTAAATCATCTTGGTTTAAAAGAAAAAATCAACTTTAAAACTCAATCAGGAAGTAGGGAAGGCAAACCAGATTTCACTTTTTTACTTCCACTAGGAAAGCGCTTAAATATGGATGTCAAATTTCCATGGAAACATTATGCGAATCTTTTTTCTGTAAANGGTGAAACTGAAAAAGAATTAGAAAGAAAATCGTTCTTAAAAGATGTTAAAGGTCATATTAAAACGCTCTCAAAAAGAGATTATATAGATCCTGCAGATGGAACGCTTGATTTTGTGTTGATGTTTATTCCAAATGAAGGTATTTATGCTTTTTTAAATAAACCAAAAACAGGTGAAGACAATCTCGTAGAGTTTGCTATGAATAATAAGGTTCTTCTTTGTTCTCCTATTACACTCTTCGCTATTTTGGCGATGGTACGACAGTCTGTTCAAAGTTTTCATCTNGAATCCAAGGCCGTTGAAGTCCAAGATTTGGTCCAGTCATTTAAAAATCAGTGGGGNAAATTTATCGAGAAAATGGATGCCCTNGGNAAATCTCTTTCTACTGTNAATAATCATTATGANAATCTTTCAATTACCCGTAGAAATGCACTCGAAAAACCNATGGATAAAATTAATGAACTCCAATTGGGNCAAAGTGATACTCNANAGGAACTGGATAAATGAAANANGCTCTTTTATCCATTTTATCTAACAAACATAAAGCTAAGGTGACTTCTTTATTATTAGCATTTTGTTTTTTGTTTTCTTGCGTTGGTCCGCCTGACCCTGATCATGGATTTGTTGAGAACCTTCCGGCAGTAATTAATACTTCGTCAGCTTTCTCATTCAGTGTACGAGGTGATAATTATATAATAGACGAGTCAATAGATCTTTCGCTCAGTTTACAAGATGGAAAATCNGTGGCNTCTACTTTGATTGTGACTGATTTTAAAAGCNGTGANACTACAATGGTCATATTAGAAGATTCCAATGGAGGACAAATTTATAAATATGCTATNACTGGAAATACAACCCGAGTAGACGAAACATCNACAGNTAANCCTAAAAAAGCCGTTATTCAGAGTACTAAATTCACAGGNATTATGACCTGGACTGTNATTGGAAAATAAAAAANGGNCTACTNAATTGAGCAGCCCTCNTTTNTTAATTTATTTTTATNGGTTTATAGGATTTAAAAAANGATAAATCCGCATCCTCCACTTCTGATTGNTATTCATCCCAATCTTTCTTGAAGAANATGTTTACTTGATTNAATACCTTTTCGGTTTCNNCTTCAGCATAATCCAAAAGATATTTATGGCTNTCATTTGGACCAGATAAATTACTGTAAAGATATCGTCCAATTGCACCCACTTTAGAACTTAAGATGTTAGGGCTTCTAACAATACCTTGGAGNCCTTTTTTGTTGACAATTAGTTCTTCAAGTAACTTGAGACTGTCACTTATAGCTTTTCCTCGACTAATTAGTTCNTTNTGNGATTTATTTCCNTTTGGATTGAGCATTTTATTTATGGATTGAATAGTNGCTTTTGCCTCACGTATNTGGTCCATTGCCATTGTAACAGAAGTGGTNATTTCCATTTGTCTTTGATAAATNGGTTGAAGTNTTTCCAAGTTACGTTTATTAATGCCAACNCNTGGATCGGTCAATACAGAAACTGTTTGGGNAACAGATTCTTTGCCATTANTGAGTCGNACTGTATAGTCACCAGGTAACACNGGAGGNCCTCCTGGNTCNCGGGCATNNGGTTTAGTGGGTTTAGGCATATTNGGNGAGCGAACACCCTTNTGGCGTANACTCCAATATATACGATTTAATCCNGACTCTACATTATGGTTAACTGTNCGAATGACATTACCATCATNATCNAGAACTTCCATCTTCACTTTTTCTTTATTATTGCCAGATTTTTCTTTTGTATTACNTTTATCTTTTTTGACCTTTATCTTTTCATTTGGATTGAANATAAAAGTTAACATGGCGCCACGNCTTCGNTTTTCACCAGAGAAAATCGCATTACCTTCAAATCGAGTTCCAGCTGCCTGNCNATTNATTGAAAGTACTGCNGTAGGTGGTTCAAAGAAATGAAGNCGNTTTTTCATTAAGTNTTCCTGATTNGAGGCAATTTCACGAAGAGGTCGAATATCATCAAGAATATATGCTGCACGACCGAAAGTCCCAATTANCAAATCATGTTCTCTGGGATGAATCTTTAGATCCATTGTTGATACNGTGGGATAACCATTGGTCCATTTGGTCCATGTNTTGTNCCCGTCAACNGTAACATAAAGACCAAACTCCGTTCCTATGAACTGGAGATTGGGTTCAANAGGATCTTGAACATAGCTNAGAACATATCCCCANATNTCTTCCTCATCNGCCACTGCNTTCCAGGATTTACCAAAATTTGTTGTNCGNAAAATNTAAGGCNCCCANTCATTTNGGCGNTAATTATTGAGTATNACAACAGCTGTAGCCGGNTCATAAGAAGAGGCTGTNATTTGAGGTACCCANCTTCCTTNTGGAGCACCNTGAATTTTATTGGCAACGTTATTCCAAGTTTTACCTNGNTCTGTNGTAAGTTGAACGTTTCCATCATCTGTTCCAACCCAAATGATATTTCTATTAAGCGAGCTAGGTTCAATAGCGAGAATTGTAGTAAAATTTTCAGCACCAGTGGCATCATAAGTCAANCCNCCACTTTCNTGCTGTTTTTGTTTTTCCGGGTCATTNGTGGTTAGATCNGGAGAAATAATTTCCCAGTTATTTCCNCGATCAGTGCTGTAATGAACGTATTGAGATCCATANNAAATTGCNTCTTCATCAAATGGATCTTGTGCAATGGCCGCATTCCAGTTAAAACGNAATTTTTCTCCTTTTGGATGTACTGGTTTAATAAGTTGAGTATGCCCGGTCACNAAATCATAACGGCCAACATTNCCTTGCTGACTCATTGCATAGCCATATCGTGAATTACCAGGGTGGGGAACTACGTCAAATCCATCACCAAAAAAAAGTTCTTCCCAATAAGAATTACGAATACCTCCAGCACGCCAAACATAAGCTGGTCCACGCCATGAACCATTNTCTTGCATACCACCATANACATTGTAAGGCCAATCCATATCATAATTGATNTGATAGAATTGCGCTACAGGAAGATTCTCAATAAANCGCCAAGTCTTTCCTCTGTCATATGAGATATTCAGCCCACCATCATTTCCTTCCATAATAAAGTTGGGATTTGTTGGGTGGCCCCAAAATGCATGGTGATCCGGGTGAACACCATTTGCACCGTAAGCNGTCATTAGCTGNCTAAAAGTTTTACCNCCATCATTGGAAACAGTTACAGTACTGTGAAGGTTATAAATTCGGTTCTCATTGACTGGATCAACATAGATTTCAAAATAGTAAAAGGGACGATTCCCAATGTTTTTATCGGCGACCTTTTTCCATTTTGATCCACCATCTTCTGATTTATATAATGCATTCTTTTTAGACTCGATCAAAGCATATATAAGCTTGGTGTTGCTTGGGGAAATAGCCAATCCCATTTTACCCAATTCACCTTTGGGTAACCCGTCTTTATCTGTTCGTTTTGTCCAGTTTTCTCCGCCATCATGGGTCACATAAAGGCCTGAACTTGGGCCACCAGATTTGAAGTACCAAGGCCATCGTCTAAATTGCCACATATTAGCCATCAGTTTGTCAGGATTTCTGGGGTCCATGACTAATTCACCAATACCAGTTTTTTCATCTATGTAAAGAACTTTTTCCCATGAATCACCACCATTTGATGTCTTATATACTCCACGGTGTTCACTTTCTCCCCATGCAGCACCTTGAGCACCTACATAAACTTCATCTGAATTATGGGGATTGATCAATACACGATGAATATTGCGTGTTTCACCAAGTCCTTTGAAATCCCAATTTTTACCACCATCAATACTCTTATAGACGCCAAATCCAGCAGATTGACTATTCCTGGGGTTTCCTTCACCAGTGCCTACCCAGATAACATCTGGGTTATTTGGATCAACAGTGACATCTCCAATAGAGGCAGCCTTTTGATCGTCAAATATTGGTTCCCATTTAATACCACCGCTTTCAGACTTCCATAGGCCACCAGAAGCAGTGCCCACGTAGATAACATCCGTATTGGAAAGAACCACATCAATTGCAGTCACTCGACCACTCATCCCACCGGGCCCAATTGCCCGTGCTTTCATTGCCTTTAGTTTTTTCATATCTAGACCATCTGCAAATAGACTGGAAGACAGAATAAGTAATATGAATAAAAATCTATTTTTCATTTGAGATTCCTCTTTAATTAATTGGAATTATTTATGAATGTGTTTTCAAATGTACATCCAAATTCTGTGCCAATGGGTGATCCGGGCGGTGCAGTTAAAACCTTTACTGGTTCATAATCGTCGGGTTCATTCAAAAATAAATTGATCCGTTTTTGAAGCATAGAAGAATGTGCTTTCTCACGATCAGATTTTCCTCGAGCGCGTTTTAATTGATCTTCAAGTTTAGCCACCATTGCCATTGATATAGATTGAGCGCCTGGCGAGGCATTTTTATTAATAGCCAGGCTCATCAAATGGTCTAGAATCACAAAATCAACATTTCGCTTTATTTCACCGGCCAAACCTGATGGAGTTGATCTTAATAACGTACCATTAATTATCCGACTTAAGACTTTTTCAAGTCCTGGTTGATTCATGTCCCTGGAATTGTATTCCACTAAGCGTGTAGCTCGTGCTGGATGAAAGATCATTCTACATGTTAGGTTAGCGGCAGTTTCAGCAAGGCCCACCCCGTCAAATGTTACACTGGTCCTTGAATTGAATGATTCTCTTGTTCGCCCTCGTCCTGCAGCTCTTGGCGGTATATTCTTTAATAGTTCTTCTCTTAGGGTTAAGGCTTCAGGTTGAAGTGTACCAATCAAACCATCCAATGCACTTAACTGGAATTTAGAATCTAGAAATTCAGTTACCGTTTGACCGTCACCACGGAGTGCATAAGAAAAATTTAATCCGCCTACTACTTTGGATGCACCTTCAATTTGGTAGCGATGAAGAAAATATATGGGAACCAGTACATCTTCAATATCACTATAAGGTTGCCCATTCCTTATATTGTTTTCACCAAAATTATCCAATGCTACTTTACGTACAGCCATCAAGTTTGATAGTTCTGAAACTGGGTCTTTGCCATTATCCCAAAGATGAGCAGTTGGGTGGGCAGAACCCAAAGGTCTCGCATCTTGATCAGTAATAAATGTGTAGCCCCGTCTGATTCCATCCTGTATTATTTCTTCTAGAGCCTCATTTTCATCGGTACCATCAGGAAAATCTTGATAACCATATGCTACTGTAACTTTATCCCACTCACCTATACCAATATCATAAGCATTACGCCATTCTACTTTTCCATTATTATCTAAGGTGATGGTAGGGTGGGGATAGTCCATGACAGAAGCACGGCCTGCAGTACTGGCGATATAATTATGGGAAAGGCCAATGGTATGACCAATCTCGTGTGGAACCAATTGTCTTACACGCGCCAGAGCCAGTTCACGCATATAGTCTGGTACTTTTTCACCATCTTCGTATGGTGCAAGTAATCCCGTCGCAATTAAATAATCCTGTCTTAATCTCAAAGATCCTAATGAAACGTTTCCTTTAATAATTTCACCTGTTCGAGGATCATCTACTGAGCTGCCATATGACCAGCCACGTGTCGCCCGGTGGACCCAGTGGATCATATTATAACGAACATCCATGGGGTGAGCACCCTCAGGAAGGAGTTTTACTTGGAAGGCATTTTTATATCCCGCAGCTGCAAAAGCTTGGTCCCACCATTGTCCNCTTTCNAGTATGGCTGTTTTTACCGGTTCGGGAACACCTGGNTCTACATAATANACAATGGGTTCNACAGCTTCACTTCTTCGTGCNCGCGGGTTCTTTTTTTCTAAACGATGNCGTCTTATATAGCGAATATAGATGGATTCATCTAATGGCACAGCATAATCTTGAAATGAAATGGCCCCATAACCGGCTCGAGGATCATGTTTACGCGGTTTGTAATTATTATCAGGTAATTTTACAAACGAATGATGTAACCTTACAGTTATAGCCTCCGGTGTTGGTGTAACCTGGCGAACATATCTTCCTGGATTCGTACCTGTATAAGTCATTAGCGCTTCCACTTCCGTATTCTGTGGAAAATTTATTGTAGCAGATAGGTGAATAGCTGAGCGGCTTTTGTCAACTTTGTAATTGCCCATCTTTTGATTTTTTAAACGAGCCACAATGCCATGGGCATCCTGAAGAAAGAAATCCGTGGCATCTACAAGAACTCGACCTTCTTCTTCAACTTCAACTTTAAATCCCCATAAAGTGGATTTCGCAAAGCCATCACCAACAGATGTTTTTTCATTGTGATCATTCGTAATAGCTCGATATCGATAATTGGGCTGGATCAATAGTATTTTTGGCCCTACTCGATGAAAATAAACAATGCGATCGCGGCCTAATTGACCTCTATCCAGGCCTATATCATTGGATCCAATGCCAGCAGTAAGGGAATTCACATATAATATTTCATGATCAAATTTTGATATTTCCAGCCATAGTTTTCCTGTACTATTATCCCAATACATATCAATAAACCCTTCCATCTTTTTCATGGATTTGGTTCTGTCTGTGATGGAATTACCAAAAAGGAACCCAATNACTGATAGGAATAAAATAAATTTTTTCACAATTACCTCCTCATTGTGGAATAGAAAGAACGNCAATTTAATTGCCAAGATAATTATGAAACAGGAAAAAAAGACCAATANGTTTCGTNCAATTATTGATTGTCATTAGATTAATTATGGTAATATGATGAAAAAANTTATTCTAATCCTATGNCTTGCGGGCTGTAGNTCTAAAATGGATATTAAGCGCATACCAATTTCTGTAGGTGAAACNGAAATAATTATGATTTGGATTCCTGGTGGATCTTTCCAAATGGGCAGTAAAGACCCTATGGCTCGTGCTGATGANCAACCAATTCATTCGGTTAAAATNGATGGGTTTTGGATGTCTGAAACACCAGTGACCAATGAACAATTCGCAACATTCNTAAATNAAACAAATTATAANACAACTGCTGAAGTTGCGCCTTCTTTAGAAGAAATTATGAGCCAAGTTCCTCCGGGCACACCACCTCCACCTAAGGAAATGCTGGTACCGGGTTCNCTNACTTTNATTAATCATTCNNCACCGGCGAATGCCAATTCACCAGTTCGATGGTGGACCTGGTCACTCAACTCTAATTGGAGACATCCTTACGGTGAAACATCTTCTATTAATGGTTTAGGAGATCATCCGGTGGTCCAAACTTCATGGTACGATGCTTTGGCTTTTTCCGAATGGGCAGGGATGAGTTTGCCCACNGAAGCNCAGTGGGAATATGCAGCCAAAAAGGGGGGAGTNACAAATCGTAGGGAAATGAATATTTGGCAAGGAGTCTTCCCAGTGAGTAATTCAGGATCAGATGGNTANGAAAAGACTAATCCAGTTTATGCGTATAAACCAAACAAGATAGGTTTNTATGATATNGCGGGAAATGTATGGGAATGGGTGGCGGATTGGTACCGGCCCAACACTTACGCTATGAAAAGTCGTGAAAAAAATCCCACCGGACCCTTTTCAAGTTATGATCCGTTAGANCCAANCGTACNAAAACGAGTGACCCGTGGAGGATCATTTTTATGCAATGATCAATATTGTTCAGGTTATCGCCCCACGGCGCGAATGCGTACGAGCCCGGATACCAGTCTGGAGAATACGGGNTTTCGTTGTGTTATGAGCTATTCACAGATGGAGAAAATATTAATAACTCAATAATTACTCTTCCCATGCTGGACATAGAAAATCCTTATAGTCACAGTATCGACAGTTAAACTCACCTTTTTTTGTTTCAAAATGACCTGAGCGAATTCCATTGGATACATCACGAATCTTTTCTCGGATGCCTTCTAATTCTTCATCTGTAAATTTGTGAGATGAGATTGGATCATCACCAAATCTCAAAAAGTGAAGGCTTGCCTTNCCGGGTTTTCCTTTAATATCTTTAACGGCATCCTTCAGAATTGCTTCGGTATAAAGTGCCATCTGTATATTTTTATGCGCTTTTTCTTTTTTACGACTGGTTTTGTAATCTACAATATTAAGCGAATCGCCTGATTCATCAATGCGGTCAATCTTTCCTGATATTGTTACATTAATATCTTCCATGATATATGAAAATGATTTTTCTCTACCAATAACTTGTGTTGGATTATCTTTAACAAACCTAATGTAATCAGAAAGAATTTCTTTGCCTTGTTTTTGGAATTCCTCTCCACGTTGNCGGTATTCAAAGGAATCTTCACGCCAGTGTTTTTCGAGTAGATCTGTTAGCGCTTGTTCTGTTTGACTTTCAAGTTCCAGGCCGTGGAATTCTTCTAATACAGTGTGTATAATTGATCCGAATTCACCAGTAGCACGAGTCTTTTGTTCAGGGACTTTNTCGATNTATTTGAGTCTGTATTTCAACGGGCAAGAATTATAGGTATCAATTTTAGTTGAAGATAAATTGAGGTTAGAATTATTCATTACATGTTGTCCAGATTCGTTAGAATCAATTTCCTTCGCACCTTCCTCTATTTCACCAAGGATATCTCGAGCGTTATCAATTTGATTTGCAGCTATTTCGCGATTCAGATCCGCTAATAATCGTTGACGCCTTTCACTAAGTGAAAAAGTTTTTTCTTCATTTAGACTCATAGTTTCTATCTCCATGGGTTGTGGTTTCATNCCTTCNAATTCTTTTGTAAATAATGACTGCCGTTTAGTTGGCCCAAACAAATATAATCGATTTTCAGCGCGGGTAATGCCGACNTAAAATACTCTCCGTTCTTCTGACTCGTGAAGATTCCGAAAAGTGGAATTGGAATCNAGTGACCAAGCCATCCATGAAGTAGGTAGGCGGTCAATAATAGGATGTAGCATTAATTTGCTCGGAAAATTTCCACTATAGAGAAATGGCATCATTACTACTGGAAATTGAAGCCCCTTACTCTGGTGGATGGTCATTACCTGTACTGCAAAATTTTCACTTTCTAGTTCTGGNTGAGCAGCATTTAGATTATTGGATANAGCCATGGCATCCATAAANTTCAGCCATTTACTTAAATNGCCCTCTGGATCTTTATTTACAAANTCTTCTGACAAATTAAGGATCTCACCTGCATTTGTTAGATTGAGCCTATGTNTATACCGATANTGGTTCCGCATNGCCNCNATTAAAGAAGACGATTTCAATACTGTCAGAATCTTCCAGACCATTTCGTCCGCTTTCAATGTTTTATCTAGTGATTCATTGAGCGTTGAGATGGATTCCAAAACAAATGCAATGCCTCTTGAATCTGTTTTCAATTCTTTTAAATGGTCAAGTTTTTGTTCTATAGTTGTCTTGTCGACAGATTGAAAAAATTTAGTTGTCCATTCTTCGCTGAGTTGTTCCCTTAGAATCCTAAACAGAGAGATATCAGCTTTTTCATTTTTTAAAATAAGATGTCCCCACGCAAGGACATCTTTGACGATGGGTACATCAAAAAATTTTTCAATATGGATGTCAACAGGGATTCCGGATTTCTGCATGGCATCAGCGGCTGCAGTTACATTTCCCCAACCACGACAAATGACGGCAATATCTCCATAAAGTGTTTCTTGGCTATTAACCAGCATATGGATCAATTCCGGTAATCGGTCAAGCGTTTCTTCTTTATTTGCCTGAATCCATAAAGGTTTTGGACCGGATTTGATTTCATCTGGAAGGCATTTTAGCCTTTTAGGCGTTCTATCAGGATTATGGCTAATAACAGCATTGGCGAGATCAAGAATATTCTGAGTAGATCTTCTATTTTCAATAAGTGCGATTTCAGCATATTCTCTATGAGAATTATACCGGTTTCTGAAGTCTGCAATATTGTAATAATTTGCTCCACGAAATGAATAGATACACTGGTCTTCATCACCAACAACTGTGATGCTGGGGTCTTTTTTTGTAATGAGATTCACAATCTTATTCAGTGCATAGTTGTTGTCTTGATATTCGTCAATAAAAATGTGTTTGAACTCACTTCTTACTTTCTGCAATACAGATACATCATTTTTTAGTATTTCGTAACAATCGAGAATCATATCACCAAAATCCAACGCATTAAGATTCCTTTTTGCCTTTTGAAAAAAAGTAAAGGCATTTACCAGATCTTGAAGCTGATAGCCAACATCATTGAATTGAGTATTCTGGGGATGAATGCCTGGGAAATTATTTAAAAACCAATCCTGTGAATTTTCTATATCCTTCAGTTTACTTTCTAATTCTTTAGGCGAAAGGAGTTCATCGCTGACACGTCCAAAAAAAGGAATAAAGGATTCCCGTATTGCCTTTACGGGATTTTCTGAGAATACACGAGACTGAATAAAATCCATATCATTAAAATGATTAATCAGATAAAATAGAATATCGCTTTCTTGCCAGAGGACATCATTAACACGACTTTTGGGTCCGTAACGTCGGATAATTGAATGGCAAAAACTATGGAAGGTACCAATAAAAATAGAATTAGCTTTGTCGCCTAGGATTTCGAGAATTGTCTGTTTTGCTTCAGCGGTAGCTTTATCGGTAAATGTGAGTAAAAGAACATGATTAGCTTTTATTGAATTGGATACAATAAGATGACGGATTCGATGAAGTAGAGTAGAAGTTTTTCCTGTTCCCGCACCAGCTATGATCATTAGTGGTGAAGGTGGATGAGTAATAGCTTCATCTTGTCTTGAACTAGCTTTAAATTTTCCGTTGGAATATGGCACGGGTAAAGTTAGGAAGACCGTGATCTGATAAAAAATGTTTCGTCGGAATTCCAAAAATTATTGTTAAAAATTTTAACCTTTGAATTNNATTATGCATCTAATAGAGCAAATGAATCAAATTATAAAAACTAANAAATAAGAAAGAATAAGTATGAAAAAACTACTATTACCAATTTTTACGCTATTTCTTGTAGTCGGTTGTGATAATCATATGCAATCAAATGCTATCAATTTGGATAGCCAAGAACTACAAGATTTTTCATCTGAATTATCTTCAGATCTTGGTCTGAGTGAATCATCTGCTAGTGGAGTGAATGATGTTCTGAACAGACACGGACGCGGGGGAAAGCATCGTCAACCAGGCTTTTTATGGAAAGTANCAGGTGAACTGGCAGATAGACTATCTGAAGAAGAAAAAGCGCGGCTTTTCGAAAAGATGGATGAAAAAGAAATTCCATTATTTGGTAGTTCAAAAGGGAAAAAAGGGAAAAAAGGGAAAAATCAAAAAAGTTATTTTAGTGGAATCAAAAAAGTATTGACGGATGACCAAAAAGTAACCTTTAAAGCTATCAAGGTTGCATATAAAGAAAAATTCAAAACAATTCATGCGCAGGTTAAAGATGGTACACTTTCTAAAGAAGATGCTAAAGCTCAGAAGGATGCGTTGAAAGAAGCAATGAAAGCTGAAATTGATGCTCTCCTTACAGAAGAACAAAAAGCTCAACTTGAGCAAAATAAAGCTGATCGTAAAGAAAAACGCAAGGCTTATAGAGATTCAACCAAAGCTGTAAAGGTAGCCGTNCTTGGAATGACGCCAGATCAAGTATCTGCATTTGATGCGGCAAATCAGGAAGCAAGAGATGCCGCTAAAGCTCTTTTTGAACAAGCAAAAAATGGCGACATTGATAAGGATACGTTACGAGAAGGATTAAAGAATATCTTTGTTGCAAAGAATGAAAAAATGTTAAACATTTTNGACGATAATCAATTAGAGATTATTAAAATTAAAAAAGCTCTTGAATTGCGAATGAAAAAACATAAGGGTAAAAAAGGCAAAAAAGGCGGTAAAAAAGGTAAAAACGGATAATAAACTATTTCGTTGACTAATTGAAAAAAGGGTCGTTTTTCTAAATGAAATACGACCCTTTCTTATTATAATAAATTATTTTTAACTTCTTTTAATTAGCTTGCGTCTAAACATAAAACGGCGAAAGCTTTTGTTCTCCTTTTAAATTAAGGAATAAAAAAATATGAAAAAATTAACATTGCTTCTCATTCTCACTTTATTTGCAACGTTTGGTTGTGAAAAATTGATGAAAGAGGACATCACGCTAGATGATCCTGATTTACAGCTCTTCTCTGATGGACTAGATGCTGATATCGGCTTGAGTAAAAGTAGTATTAATGCTCTGAATGATGCATTAAATCGTCATGGAAAAAATGGCAAACATCGCCGTGATCCTGCCTTTTTATGGAAAGTAGCAGCAGAATTACAGGGAAAACTTTCTAATGATGAAAAAGCGCGTCTTCTAAAATGGATGGATGATAATTCTGTCCCGTATTTATTCGGTTCCGGAATGGATGGGAAGGCTCGCGGTGGTCCTCAAGGTGACAAAGGCAAGTTAGATATTAGATCTATCTATAGTATTTTGGATGAAATACAGCAGGAATCTCTCAAAGCGATTATGGAATCCTATGGATCTAAAATGAGAGCCCTCCAGGAACAAGTTAAAAATGGAACATTAGATAAGGATGCAGCACGAGCTGAATTTGAAGCACTTGAATCAGCTATGCAATCTGAAATTGAGGCGCTCTTAACAGATGAGCAGAAGCAAAAACTTGCAGAAATGAAAGCTCAAAGGGAAGAGGACAGGGCTAAAATGGCTAAAGCAGCCCATGATGCAATGGTGAATGCACTGGAAATGACTGCAGATCAGGAATCTGAATTAGAAACTATTAATAATGAATCAGTGCAAGCCCAAAAAGCTTTAATGGATAAAGCAAAAGCTGAAGAGATGGGAAGAGAAGATGTACATGAAGCGCTCAAACAACTAATTATTGATAGAAATAGTAAAATTGAAGCACTGTTTGACGATAAACAATTAGAAATTATCAAAATCTATACCGCTCTTGGCATGCAATACTCAAAACATTGTGGCAAAGATCGTGACGGAAAAGATGATGGCGGAAGAAAAGGCTAAATTCGACTAATTATTAGCATATTTGAGAGGCTGTCTATTTTTTTATGGGCAGCCTCTTTTTTTTATAAAATAATAGTTTAACTTTTTAAGTTATCAATTGTCTAAATAGAAAATGAATGAAAACAGACCACGAGCTAATCAAAGAATTTCAAGAAGGCAGGGAGACTGCATTCAATGAATTGGTTAAACGTCACTTGCCGAATACTTATGGATTTTTTATCAAATTCACGGCAGATGAAGTGGAAGCGGAAGACTTGGCACAGGATGTTTTCATCAAAATGTATAAAGCACTTAAGAAGTTTCGATTTGAGTCAGAATTCAAAACATATTTATTCAGAGCCAATGTCAATATGTCCAACACCTACCTTAGGCGTACCAAATGGCGGAATCTTCTCCATCTGGATCAAGCACCAGAGCCTGGTTATGTGGATACCAATCTTGAAGATGAATGGCGTAGAAAAGAATTATGGGATGCGGTCAGCAAGTTGCCTTCCCGCCAGAGGATGGTTGTAACCATGAGAATTGCCCAGGAAATGCCCTATAAAGAAATTTCTAAGATTATGAGAATTAGCGAAAATTCTGCTAAAGTGAATTACCATCACGCAGTAAAGACATTAAAAGATTTATTTAAGAATTAAATCATGAAGATTGAAAAACAATTTCAAGATATTTCGCAGTCCCAGTTTTCTGCGCCTGATGGTGATTCATTCTTAGAAAAATTACATAACGAACGCCAGCGTCGTATTGGCAAGAAAGTAGGTTTTTTGAATGGTCTTTCGGCAGGAATTATCGTTGCCGTATTTGGTTTAATTACTACCAGTCAGTTAACTGATGATCCGACGATTTTTGCATCTAATGATCTAACTCCTTTAGAAATCATGGATAATGAAACAGAAGAATTTGTATATGAACTGGCTGAGTATTTAGTAGAGAATAGCGATGATATTTGGGAAACACTGACTTTTTTAGATGAAATTGAGTTTGAAACGGTCGTTACAATGAACAATGGAGGTTTAGAATGAAGAAAACCGTTATAACACTGATAATTATTTTATTATCTGGTAATCTCTTTGGCCAACCGGGTAAATCAAGAGGACCAGGTGGACAATATAGTGAGCGTATGGAAATGATGATGGTTTGGAAATTAACTGATGACTTAGAATTATCAGAAAAGCAGGCAGAAAAATTTTTTCCTATTATGAGATCGCACCAACAGCTAATAAAAGATATTAGAAGAGATGAAAAAGATTTGTTTGAACCTCTATATACAAAAGTAAAAAAAGGTAAAAAAGTGTCTCAACAAGAAGTTAATAATCTATTAAAGAATATTTCTTCTTTAGATGATAAAAAAAGGAAAGAACGAGTCAATTTTATTCAAAATTCGGGAGAAGTTTTGGAGCCAACTCAACAGTTTAAACTGCTTATGTTTAATCCGCAAATGAAGGAGCAAGTACAAAAAGACATTATTAAACGATATAGACCTTCACCTGGAGGTAAAAAGCGTTATAATAAACGCTTTTGACAAATATTTAACTTTCTAAAAACAAAAACCCTGCATTTATTTATTAAGTGTAGGGTTTTTTTATTTATAACGATGACGTAAACGCTCTAATTTGTTTCCTTACTTTAGAAGAGTTTGATGAGCAAAATATATAATTTCAGTGCTGGTCCATCTGTATTAGATCAATCCGTTTTGGACGCAACAGCCCAAGCTAGTATTGAATTCAAGTCACTAGGAATGAGCCTTATGGAAATGAGCCATCGTTCCAAGCACGTTATGGATATGGTGGTTGAAACAGAATCCATGGTACGTGAACTATTAGAAGTGCCAGATGGATATGATGTATTATTTTTACAGGGTGGGGCATCACTCCAGTTTGCCATGATTCCCATGAATCTGTTAGGCAAAAGGCAAACTGCTGACTATACGGATACAGGCAAATGGTCAGCAAAAGCCATTAAAGAAGCTCAACCATTCGGGAATGTGAATGTNGNTTGCTCCTCTAAAGGTGATGTTTATAACCATATTCCNAAAGAATTAAATCAAAGTNAAAATGCAATTTATCTTCATGTAACCAGCAACAATACAATTTATGGTACTCAGTGGCATGAATTCCCAAATCCAATTAATCCNAATGGATNTTTGGTAGCAGACATGTCTTCCGATATNTTTAGTCGTTCNATTGATATATCNAAGTTTGGTTTAATTTATGCTGGTGCCCAGAAAAATATGGGGCCAGCTGGTGTTACTTTAGTCATTGTCCGTNATGATATNTTAGGAAAAGTGGANCGAAAGATACCAAGTATGATGACTTATCAAATCCATATNNATAATAAATCNATGTTNAATACACCACCGGTTATGTCNATTTATGCAGTTAATCGTACATTGAANTGGCTNAAAAANATTGGTGGCGTAAAAGCAATNTCTGAAAGAAATGAAANAAAAGCTANAAAGCTCTACAANGAAATTAAANAAAACCCCTTTTTTCAAAGTTTAATAAGGGAAGAAGATCGATCTTATATGAATGTACCTTTCATTTTTGCTGAGAGAGGAGACGAGGCAGAATTTTTATCTTTTTGTGATAGTCGCGGTTTGAAAAACTTAAAAGGTCATCGCTCAGTGGGAGGGTTTCGAGCTTCTATCTACAATGCAATGCCTGAAGAAGGTGTGGATGCTTTAATTCAGGCAATGAAGGATTTTCAATTAAACTGAATACTATACAATTGAACGGGTTTGCTATCAAATTCTTTTATTGTTATCATTTTTTTATAAACCATTCCTAATTTTAATAATAGTTCAATAGAAGCAATATTTTCAGATGACGTAATAGCCAGTATTTTTGTTAGTTGTAGTCTTTCTCTAGCATCATTAAGTATAGCTCTTGATGCTTCAAGTGCATATCCTTGTTTTCGGAAATTTGGGAGTATTGCGAAACCAATATCTGGTGAATCAAGCTTATCTCTTTTCAATAAACCGCAGATTCCTATAGGTTTTTTATCTAATAATGAAATAAGACAAAGGCCATAATTATTTATATTATAACTATTTATAGGACCTTGTAAAATAAAGCTTTCTGCATCTTGAACTGAAGCAATCCCTTTATCACCTATATATCTGATAAAGTCCCGGTCATTATATAATTTGAAGATAAAATTAGCGTCATTAATAGTTAATTCGGATAATATTAAATGAGATGTTCTAATTATCTCCAAGTTATTCATCATTCCAGATAGTTCCTTTTTCACGCAGCTTATTGATTTTTGGTGCAATTATGAACGTACAATACGGTGCATTAGGATTATTGTCAAAATAGTCTTGGTGATACCCTTCTGCTTTATAAAACCTATCTAATTCTTTTACCTCTGTAGTAATCGGATCATCGAATAGTTTCTCAGCTTTTTTAATAGATTTTTCTACAGAAAGCTTCTGTTTATCTCCTTGGTAATAGATTGCAGATCGGTACTGTGTTCCACGGTCATTCCCTTGACGATTTAGAGTCGTTGGGTCATGGGCTTCCCAGAAAATATTTAAAATCTCATCATATGAAATTTTATCTGTATCAAACATAATCTCACATACTTCCGCATGACCAGTCTGACCGCTCGTAACTTCTTTATAAGTCGGATTCTTTTTATGCCCTCCGGCATAACCTGAGATAACAGTCTTAACTCCTTCAACGCGCTCAAATACAGCTTCAACACACCAAAAACAACCTCCGCCAAGTATCGCACTTTCTAGTTTTTTTTCTGACATAATAACACTTCCTTTATTTTGACATACAGCTAACGTTGTAAGCATAGTGGTAATCAATAGCATACTTGTCAATACGCGAGGCATACAATAAAAATTATAATTCTTTAAGATCTTTATAAAGTGTAGTGAGCATTTCTTTAGCATCACCAAAAACCATCACAGTATTTTCAAAACCAAACAACTCGTTTTGAATTCCGGCAAATCCAGGATTCATAGTACGTTTATTCACGATTACTGTCCTGGATTTATCCACATCTAAAATGGGCATGCCATATATAGGACTTGATGTGTCATGGCGGGCTGCGGGGTTTACCACATCATTGGCTCCTAATACAATAGCCACATCACAGGTTTCAAATTCGGGATTAATATCTTTCAGGTCTTTGAGATGATCGTAAGGAATATTGGCTTCTGCTAATAGTACATTCATATGCCCAGGCATACGGCCAGCGACTGGGTGAATAGCATAAAGAACAGTTTTTCCCATTAATTCTAATTGTTCGGCAACCTCTCGAACTGCATGCTGAGCTTGAGCTACTGCTAACCCGTATCCTGGAACAACGATGACTTTATCTGCTGCATCCAGAATCATAGCAGCTTCTTCTGTTGTAGATGACTTGACATTGATTTGTTTTCCTTTACCACTACTCGATGGTGCCTCTAGACCAACAGCGCCGAAGATAACATTCGCCAATGAACGGTTCATTCCTTTACACATAATATTCGTCAAGATAAGTCCTGAAGCACCCACCAATGAACCAGAAATAATGAGTCCATTATTCATCAAGACGAATCCAGTTGCAGCTGCAGCAAGTCCGGAATAGGAGTTCAACAGTGAGATAACTACGGGCATATCAGCACCGCCTATTGGGATGATGAGAGTAATGCCTAAAATAGCGGCAAAAATAATTAAACCGTAAAAATTCTCCAAACCTGTAGATGCTTGAAAAATAACCAATATTCCCATACCAACCAGAATAATGGCAATGATTGCATTCAAAAATTTTTGACCTTTAAATACGATTGGTTTACCGCTAATGAAGCCTTGTAATTTTCCAAAAGCAATAAAGCTTCCTGTAAAAGTTAATGTTCCTACCAGTACAGCTAAGACAATTGTGGCTGCATTAAATGTTGATGGATTCTTTGCCGGATTTAAATATTCTGCTGCCGCCACCAAGGCTGATGCTCCTCCACCAAATCCGTTAAAGATTGCAACCATTTGAGGCATTTGTGTCATTTCAACTTTGATGGCAAAAAATGCGCCAATAATTGCGCCAATAATCATACCAATTGCGATTGTTTGATAATCCATATTACCATCGGAGACAAGGGTGGCTACTATGGCGATAAGCATTCCCACGGAAGCGATGGCATTCCCATTTCGAGCCGTTTTGGGTGAGCTGAGTCTTTTGATACCCACAATAAATAGGATTGCTGCGAGGACGTATGACAGGTTTGTATAATCTATCATGTTATTTCCGTTTAAACATTTTGAGCATTCGGTCGGTGACCATGAAGCCACCTACACAGTTAATTGTGGCAAATATTACAGCGATAAGTCCAAGCCATGTACCCATTTGGCCATCAACTTTTGTAGCGATAATAGCACCAACAATAGCGATACCAGAAATAGCATTAGAACCGGACATTAGTGGTGTATGCAATGTGGGAGGAACCTTAGTTATAATTTCAATCCCGACAAATATTGCCAGAATAAATACTGTCAGAATGTTAATCATATCCATGATATATCCTTATGAGTTACTTGCCGCTTCGCGGGTTGCTTTGTTAGTGATTTCACCCTTATGGGTAAACATGGCACCAGAAATAATTTCGTCTTCTAAATCCAGATTCAGTTGACCCTCATTCACAATATAAGTGACAAAGGTAGATATATTTTTGGCATATAACTGAGAGGCGTGAGTTGACATCGTTGATGGAAGATTAAGTTGACCATCAATAATGACACCATTGTGGTTGACGATCTCACCGGACTTGGTAAGTTCACAGTTACCGCCATTTTCAGCAGCCAAATCGATAATGACTGATCCTGGATTCATTCCATTAACCATATCGGTTGGAATGAGTAAGGGTGCCGGTCGACCTGGAATCAATGCAGTCGTAATTACTAAATCAGACTTGGAAATATGCTTTTTAATTAATTCTTGCTGACGACGCTTATAATCATCTGAGGTTTCTTTTGCATAGCCTCCTTCACCAATGCCTTCTTCATCTTGGTTTTCTACTTCAACAAATTTTGCACCAAGGGATTCTACCTGTTCTTTGACTTCCGGACGGACATCGAATGCTTCTACTTGCGAACCCAATCTTTTAGCAGTTGCGATGGCTTGAAGTCCGGCTACACCAGCGCCTAGAATCAATACTTTTGCTGGCGGAATCGTTCCTGCGGCTGTCATGAGTAATGGCATATAAACTGAGAGGTGAGAGGCACCAATTAATACAGATTTATATCCGGAAACATTGGCCTGAGAGCTTAACGCATCCATGCTTTGGGCCAATGAGGTTCTCGGGATAAGATGCATTGAAAAACCAGTCACTTTTTTATCTGAAAGTTTATTGACTAGATCCAATTCACGCGCTGTCTGGAAGAGAGAAATATATATAGATTCATCAGGAATAGAATTCATTTCTTCTAAAGTGGCAGGAGCCACCTTTATAATAATATCTGAACCATTTAAGGTACTTGAAGCATCAGGAGTTACAACTGCGCCTCCATCAATATAATCCTGATCAGAATAATAGGAGGATTCACCTGCGCCCGATTGAACACGCACAGTTAATCCGTTTTTAATTAATTCCTTTACGGTTTTTGGTGTGGCCGCCACACGGTTCTCACCGGACGTGGTTTCTTTTAATACAGCTACGATCATTAGATTTTCCTGTAAATAATTTCAGAAACAGCCCACAAATTTAGGACATTCTTAATCAACATTTCCAAATATGATTTCAGGATTTTTACTATGGTTATTCCTCACTAATTTTGATATGATGACAATCCGACCTATACTGCCATTTACTCTTGTAATTCTATTCGCGTGCGCACCCAATATTCGTATTGTAGATCGGTATGCCACGAACGAAAAGAAAACAGTTGAAGTTGTAAAAGGTAATGGAAACGAGGGGCGTGTTACTAAAAGAATTAATTATTATTCTGACGGACAAATCAAATCGGAAATAAATATTTCTAATGGAGAAGCAAATGGAAAATTTATTACTTTCCATTCTAATGGTGCTGTAGCCTCAAAAGGAAAGTTTTATTCAGGTAAGGAAAGAGGAGAGTGGGTATGGACCAATGCAAAGGGGAGCGTTGATTCAATTCATACATTCAAAGATGGAGTACTCCACGGTAAAACTCAATATTATAGTGGTAAAAAATTAATCATAAGCCAAAAATACTCTGATGGTGAACTTAATGGTAAGTTTATTGAAAATTATCCCAAAGGTTCAAAAAAAGTTTCCGGTAAATATCTAAATGATTTACCCCATGATAAATGGATATGGTGGGAAGCAGATAAATCAAAATCACGGTTAGTTAATTTCAGCAATGGTATCAAGCATGGGAATATTCAAGTTTGGAATGAAGGTCATGCAGTTCTGTCAGGTTCTTTCGACCAGGATCAAAAATCAGGTACTTGGAAATGGCATCGATCGAAAAAAGATTTAGATTCCTTAGCAAACTATTCAAAAGGCCTATTGAATGGGCCTTATAAAGCATGGCATTCGAATGGGCAGATAGCTGTCAACGGTTCTTTTTTAAATGGGACGCTTCAAGGATTTTGGCAATGGTATTCCGAGGATGATATTTTGGACTCTTCTAAAACATTCACTCAAGGGTTATTAAACGGACCATCAAAATTTTATTATAAAAATGGCCAACTTAAACGATCTGTTTATTATGCTTCTAATTTTTTACAAGGAGAAGATAATTCCTATTTTTCATCGGGACAGATAAAAGAAAAAACAACTTATCACTCTGGGAAAAAAACTGGTCCATATGAGGTATGGAATACAAGTGCAAGACCTGCGGAAAAAGGTTCGTTTATAGATGACGAATTAAATGGAATGATCCAACGTTGGTATTATACTGGAGCGTCCGCATCCATTGCTAGTTATAAGGCAGGTATTTTAGATGGAGTGATGCAGGTTTTTACACTATCAAATAGGTTGAAGCGGGAATTATTTTATGATAAAGGTAAGGAAATTGCCAGACTTGAGTACCATGATAATGGTCGATTTAAGCGTGTAATAATTATTAATGATGGCAAACTACAATATGAAAGAAAATGGAACCAATCAGGTGTAGAAGAAACTGCAGAGGTTTATATCACAGGGACACGCATGGATAGTGATTTTTATTTATCTGGTGTACTAAAGTATGAGTGCATTTACAAAGGTAAGAGCAAACATGGAATGGAGTGGTGGTTCGATGAGTCCCGCAATCCTACAAAGGTAAATTTATTTATAAATGGCAATGAGATTATAAGCCATGAATTATCCTATGAAACCAATGAATAAAAAACAATAAATAAGTGTAATTTTACTGCTTATGGATAAAACAATAATAGATTATATCATACAATTTAGCATACCATTGGGGACCATCCTTGGTGGTATTATTTTAGGGTGGCTTTTCAAGAGGTTCATCCACCACCGCTTGAAAAAGCTAACCGAAAAGACCGATTGGAAAGGTGATGATGTGGTATTTGATGCCATTGAATCTCATATTGTACTTTGGTTCTTTTTGGCATCACTTAACATTGCATCAAATAGTATTCCTTTTTTAAATGATGTTTATTTAAGCTATTTAAGCAAGATTATTGTATCTGTCCTTATCCTTTCAGTGACTTTGGCCGTCTCTCGAATCGGAGTTGGATTACTTAACTTTTGGGCGGAAAAACAGGGAACAGATCTTCCCTCAACAACAATATTTGTCAACCTAGCACGGATTATCATTATTTCCGTCGGTGTTTTGATCATTCTCCAATCGCTTGGTATCTCAATCACACCACTTTTAACTGCTATGGGTGTTGGAGGGTTAGCTATTTCGCTGGCTTTAAAAGATACCCTATCTGATTTTTTTGCTGGATTGCATATTCTCCTTTCTCAAAAAGTAAAACCAGGTGATTTCGTCGAATTGGATTCTGGTCACATGGGATATGTTCAAAATATTACCTGGCGCCATACTATACTCATGGAGCGAACTAATAATGAGGTTACTGTGCCCAATGCAAAGATCTCAGCAGCTATTGTGAAGAATTATGATAAAGGGGACCCTAGTTTTTCTATCCGTGTTGCTGTTGGTGTATCTTATGAAAGTGACTTAGATCATGTGGTGAAAATAACAGAAGAAGTTGCATCCAATGTCATAGCTCAAATAGATGGCGCAAAAAAAGACGCTCCAGCCGTTGTTCGTTGTTTTCAATTTGGACCGTCAAGTGTGGATTTAAAAGTATACTTTCGAGGTGAAAAATATGGAGATCAACATCCTATCATTGATGAATTTATCCGGCAGATCCATAAACGATTCAAGTCAGAAAATATTGAAATACCTTTCCCAATCCGCACATTGATTCATAAGAACGATCAACAGTGAAAAGTTGGATCGTTCTTGGCGCATCCCTTGCAGCGTTAGCTGTTGCATTGGGGGCATTCGGAGCTCATGGATTAAAAAATAGAGTAACGCCTGCAGATCTTATCATCTTTGAAACGGGCGTCAAATATCAGATGTATCATGCTTTAGGTTTGATTCTTATTGGCATTCTTGGTTTTCATTACAACTCAGATATCATCCAGACTCCAGCCGTTTTGTTATCAATAGGTACCCTTATTTTTTCCGGAAGTTTATATATACTTGTTTTCACTGGACTTCGCTGGATGGGTGCTATTACACCCATCGGCGGTATACTATTAGTCTCTGGATGGGGCATGCTCGTATTTCAGATTCTTAAATCATAATTTTTTGATTGTTATGGCTAGTGCTAAACGTGTTTTAAAAACCTTCGATGTCACTTCAATGGTTACTGGTAACATGATTGGTTCGGGAATCTTTCTGTTGGCAGGCTATGCGGCAGCACCCATTTCAAATGATATAACCTTGATCCTTGCTTGGATCGGTGGTGGAATTATGGCTTTACTCGGAGCCTTCTGCATTGCAGAATTGTCCACACGATTTCCAGAAACAGGTGGTGATTTTCTTTATATTCATAAAGTATTTGGGCCCTTTCCAGCATTCCTTTTTGGTTGGATGAGCCTTGCTATTTTTGAAACGGGGTCGGTTGCAGTGCTTGCCCTATTTTCTGCAAAATATACACAGCAATTTTTCCCTGCTTCAGAAGCTCTTTCTATTCCAATGCTTGCCTCTGTGATTGTTCTTGTATTATCTGGGATACATTGTTTGAAAGTTGAAGTGGGATCACGATTTCAATCCATT
>PAIR01000025.1 GCA_002704905.1 Fidelibacterota bacterium | reverse complement strand
TTATATTTTTCACACATTTATTTAGGATAATTAGGAGTTAAACATGGATCATTTACTTCGCGATCTGTTACAACCCATTTTCAAATGGTTTCATATCATTGCAGGTGTTTTATGGATTGGCCTGCTTTACTTTTTCAATTGGGTCAATGGGCACTTTGCCGCCACTATGGATGGCGATACAAAGAAGAAAGTTGTACCTGAACTCATGCCCCGTGCCCTTTACTTTTTCCGTTGGGGCGCAGCCTGGACTTGGTTTACCGGAATTGTATTATTATATATATTATTTTGGTCGGGAAGTCTTTCTATGGGGGAGAGTGTAGGAAACTTAATGTTTGATAGTGGTGCAAACGTTACCATGTGGTCACATATTATGATTGCTTTCACATTTTTCGCTGTATTTGTATATGACTTCTTATATAAAAGTTTGTTAGCAAGTAATGTAAGAGTTGTGACTATAGTTGCGTTTTTATTAATTGCTGGAACTGAGTATTTAATGATTCATTGCGGACAATTCGGTTACAGAGCTTTTAATATTCACATCGGTGCAATGTTTGGAACCATGATGGCATTTAATGTATGGTTTAGAATATGGCCGGCCCAGCAAAAAATTATTACTGCAATTAAAAATGGAGAGGCGCCGGATGGAGATCTCGTAGCACTTGCTGGATTACGTTCTAAACATAATACATATATGTCCGTTCCTTTGATTTGGACCATGATCAATGAACATACAGTTGCATTTAGTGGAAAATTGTTCAACATACCGGGATTAGTGCTATTACTTATAATAGTTATCGGTTGGCACATTGTCTTTCAGTTATATAAGAAATCTGCAAAAGTCAAAGGATTCTGATACATAGTTCTCAATATATAAAAAAAGCCCCATGATAAATCGTGGGGCTTTTTTTATATTGATTTCTATCGAATTAAGTATTTAGTAGCAGTCCCTTAAAGTTAGGTATTTAATTTCAAATGGAATTATCTATTGCTAAACACTACAACTCATATCATGTCCACAACACATGGGAGATTTAATTTTTCCATGGCCATTAGGACATTTAGCAACTCCAACTTTAGTGCCATCATCTTTAGTTATATGATCGTGCACCAGTTCATTTCCGCATTTAACACATTTTAAACCCGTAACACCCATACCACAATGTTCACATGTAAAATCTGCCATAATTAATTTCCTTTAATTTTTTTCTTATTTTGAATTTAGCTTATTATTCATTTTTATGGAAAAGATATAAATAATAATAGGAATTATTACTATTTATAAATAATTTTTATTATGCGCTATAGTCATCAACGAGAGGCAATTAAAAAAACTATTCAAGAAACTAATTGCCATCCTACAGCAGATTGGATTTATAAAGAGACAATAAAAATTATTCCTAATATTAGTTTGGGAACAGTTTATAGAAATTTAAAGTGTTTGGAGGAATCGGGTGATATAAAAACTATTTATGATGGTAATATCGCTAGATATGATTGGAATACTGAACCTCACAATCACTTAAAGTGTAAACATTGTGGTGATCTTATTGATATAGTTTTATCAGATGAATCAATTCATCCCCAAATAAAACAGGATTTCAAATTTGATGTTGATTTAGTTGAAATGACTATTATTGGCACATGTCAAAAACACACATAGAAGAAGGAGAATAAAATGGCTTTAGAAAAAAGCAAAACACACGAAAATTTAAAAGCTGCATTTGCAGGCGAATCACAAGCAAATCGTAGATATTTATATTTTGCTCGCCAAGCAGATATTGAAGGTTTACCTGAAGCAGCAGGTGTTTTTAAAAATACGGCTGATGGTGAAACTGGCCATGCATTTGGTCACCTTGAGTTTCTAGAAAAAGGTGGCGCTGGTGACCCAGGGACAGGACTTCCAATAGGAGAGACTTCAGAAAACCTTAAAGCTGCTGTTGCTGGAGAAACATATGAATATACTGAAATGTATCCAGGTTTTGCAGCTACTGCAAGAGAAGAAGGTTTTGATGAAATTGCTGAATGGTTTGAGACTTTAGCTCGAGCTGAGAAATCTCACGCTGGAAAATTTCAACAAACATTGGATAGCTTATAAAAAACAAATCTGAATAGCGGATTATATTTTAATCCGCTATTCATTGTAATTATTTTTTGAAAGGGGGTAGTTTTTATGTTAAATCATTCAGACACCAGTAATACCACCTATGATATTAACAACTCATTATATTGGGATAATTCATCTTTATACCAAGAAATGGATCGTATCTATGATGTGTGTATAGGCTGTCGCTTGTGTTTTAATCTATGCCCTTCATTTCCAGCCCTTTTTAACTCTATAGATAATGCTGGAAAGAATAAAAGAAATACTGCAGAACTAGAAGGAAGAATAGAAAAAGAGGTCAAGCGTGATGATTATCTTGATTTGCCAGAAGGTGAGCACGCCATAGATGCAAGCGTAGAAGTTGAGTTTCGTGGCGAGGTACATGATTTGTCAGATGTTCAAAGATGGGAAGTAGTAGACCTTTGTTATCAATGCAAATTGTGCGATCCAGTATGTCCTTATACTCCAGATAAAGGGCATGAATNNCAACTTGATTTTCCTAAGCTAATGACGAGAGCACAAGCTATTCGTACAAAGGATAAAGGTGTCAATAATAATGATAAATTTTTATCAAATACAGATTTCGTTGGAAAGTTAGCTCCTCTTTTTGGATCTTTAATCAATTATTTTAATCGCATAAGTATTTTTCGTTTCTTGATTGAAAAATTTGTGGGAATTCATAGAAAAAGAANATTGCCAAAGNTTAATTCTATTACTTTTCAAAAGTGGATTCAAACTCGACAATCTTTGATTACAAATCCAATTGATAAAGTGGTTATTTTTAGCACATGTTTTACAAATGTTCATGATGTCGAACTTGGTAAAGCATGTGTGGAAATATTAAAGCATAATGAAATTGAATATATTTATCCACCACAACAATGTTGTGGTGCACCATACCTNAGTCCTGGGGATTTTAAAGGATTTAAGAATCAGGCTGATCCTAATATTAATGAATTATATAAATGGGTAATTGATGGATATAAGATTGTGGTAACCGGTCCACCTACTTGTAGTCTTACTTTAAAAAAAGAATACCCTGATTATTTAGGTTTAAATGAAAAAATTAAAAAAATATCAGAAAACACTTTTGACATATCTGAATATCTTGTTTATCTAAACAAAAAAGGTAGATTNAAAACAGATTTTAAAAATGATATTGGTACAATTAATTACCATGTTAGTTGCCATTTAAAAGCGCAAAAAATGGGATTTAAAGGAAGAGATTTATTAAAAATTGTACCTGAAACAAAAGTTAATTTAATTAATCGATGNTCAGGTATGGATGGAGGATGGGGTATGAAAGAAGAGTTTTTTGATACTTCTATGCAAGTTGCTGAACGTTGTGTAAATGATTTGATTCAGAAAGAATCCGATTCTATTTGTTCAGATTGTTCATTAGCAAGCCATCAAATAAATCAAGCAAGNAAAGGTGAAACAAAACCAATTCATCCAATATTAGAATTACATAAAGCTTACGGTNTNAAGAAATAAAGGGTTTTAAATGCATAAACTAGTAATTAATGATTTAATGAATATTATAGAATATGAGAAAGTTAGAAATGAGTATAGAGAAGAATTAATGCTCTATAAGAAAAATCGTCGAATATCTCTAGGACCCAATATAACAATTACATTTGAAAATAGAAGAACAATGACATTTCAGATTCAAGAAATTATGCGCGCAGAAAGATTAGTNCATGATGAAAATATTCAAGAAGAAATTGATGTTTATAACTCACTATTACCTCAAAAAAATTCTCTTAGTGCAACTTTATTTATTGAAGTAACTGAANAAAGAAAAATTAAACCTATATTAAATCAATTTATTGGTTTAACTGAAGGTGATACATTATTTNTAGAAATTGGAGGGAAAAAGATTTTTGCTGAGTTTGAAGCAGGACGTGAAGAATCAGATAAAATAAGTTCTGTTCACTATGTCCAGTTTAGCATCAAGCAAGAATTGATTCCTTTTTTTAAAAATGATGAAGATATAAAATTGAAAATTGATTATAAAGAATACTCTCATTCTCAATTATTATCAAATAATTTCAAGTTATCATTGTTCAATGATCTAGCTGGTAATAATGGATAATGAAATGAAAAAAACAATAATATTTTTTTTTACTTTTTCACTGACTTTTNCTCAAGATCCAGATTATTTTCAACAACATGTTGATTATGATATAAAAGTAAAATTGGATGATACTAACCATACATTATCAGCTTTTGAAAAAATAGTTTATAAAAATAATTCNCCAGATNNACTTTCATTTATTTGGTTTCATATCTGGCCTAATGCNTATAGAAATGACTCTACTGCTTACGCAAAACAAGCTGGACCAAACTCACGATTTGCTCAATCTGATACATCAAGCCGAGGATTTATAGATAGTTTAGATTTTTTAGTGAATGGTAAAAAGGTAGATTGGTCATATCATCCTGAATGGATTGATGTAGTAAAAATAAATTTAAATAAACCACTTAACTCAGGNGAAGAAATATTAATTGAGACGCCTTTTTTTGTAAAGTTACCCAAAGTCTTTTCTAGACTTGGCCACACAGATAAGCACTACGAGATAACCCAATGGTATCCTAAACCTGCTGTATATGATCATAAAGGCTGGCATCCTATGCCCTATTTAAATCAAGGAGAGTTTTATTCAGAATATGGAACCTTTGATGTGAAAATTACTCTTCCCAAAGAATATAGAATTATGGCTACTGGAGATTTAGTTAATGGAGAGGAAGAATATACCTGGCTCAATTCCCTTACAGCGATTAGTGACTCCTTAAATAGTTTGCCAGTAAAAGAATTAAGTAAATGGATCAATAGTCAAAAAAATACTAAATATATGGCAAGCTCTGATTCAGTAGAAATTGATTATAAAACATTAAACTTTAGACAGAAAAATGTCCATGACTTTGCATGGTTTGCTGACAAGAAATGGCTTGTTCAAAAAGGTAACCTATCTATAGCTGATTCAACGCGTAATGTGACACTTTGGTCNTTCTACCTNCCAAAAAATGCAGAGCTCTGGAGAAATTCCATTGAATATTTACATGACTCAGGTTATTGGTATAGTAAATATTATGGAGATTATCCTTATAAACATTTAACTGCTGTAGATGGTGACCTTTCAGCNGGAGGTGGTATGGAGTATCCTAATATTACTGTCATAGCTTCAATGCCGAGCAAGGCATTGCTAGAAATGGTGATCATGCACGAAGTAGGACATAACTGGTTTTATGGCATTTTGGGCACTAATGAACGTTATTACACGTGGATGGATGAGGGACTTAACGAATATACTTGTATTCGTTATTGGCAGGATAAATACGGAAAAAATGGAGAGCGGTTTATTATCAGTGAATTGGTTCAGAATAAGTTAGGCATCGCAAAAAATTTGAAATTTAGCTGGTTTGAATATTTTCAATATNCCATGACCGCAAAGAGCTCAAGTGTGCAGCCACTTAGTCTAAAAGCCAATGAATATAATGGATCCAATTATGGATTGAATTATAGTAAGACGGCTGTTTTTACCCGTTTTCTTCAACACTATTTAGGTGATGAAAAAATGGACGAGATTATGCAAGATTATTTTGAGACCTGGAAGTTTAAACATCCATATCCTGAAGATTTACGAAAAATCTTTGAAAAGCATACAAATAAAGACCTTAGCTGGTATTTTGAGGGTGTTTTAGAAACAACGGATTATCTCGATTATTCAATTGATAAAAAAAGAAATCAATTTACTATTTCAAACCATGGTGAATTAAAAACACCTATCGAAGTCGTCTTCTACGGAAGTCAACATAATGAATTGGAAAGGCGATGGCTAGAAGGATTTGATTGGATGAAATCTGTCCAAGGTCCTGTTGGAACTTGGTATGCGATTATTGATCCTGATGAAAATATGCCCGATGTAAAACGTGAAAATAATTCAACGCGTAAAGAACTTTATTTTAATTGGGTCTGGGATCAACCTAATTATTATGATCATGAGGTAAATATTTTACCGTGGTTATTTAGCTATAATTTTTATAATGGTTGGACACCTGGAGCTATGCTTTATAAAGGAGGTACTCCCGGATATACATCCACAACATCTATTCAGCCGATGTGGGATTTTAATAATAATCAACCTGTATTAAAGTTTCACCGTATTAATAATTTTGATTCTAATAATTTTTTTAGAGCATCATCACTAAGTTTTAGTGGTATGCGATATCAAGGGAATACAGGCGGAGCCATTAAATTTGACGGCAGTTACGGCGAAGAAGAATCGAAGAATATTTCAGCAAATATAAATTATTCATCAATAGAATCAGGGGTTTTAGACACAGTACTTTATGAAACTGGATCCTTCTCAACATTTTCTATCGACTACAGTTACAGTAGAAACCTCAGCGGCATACTTAATCAGTCCCAATTTAAAGCAGGCATTCAATTAGGACAGGGGTTTACTAGCGCATGGACAGAAGCCAATTTGAATTTAAAGTTCTCAAAAAAATATGAAATAAATATTCGCACCTGGGCTGGATCTTTTCTAAACGACGATAATGTTCCAAACCAATTCCAATCTTTTATCAGTGGTGGAGTAGATCCAAACTTTTCATCTGTAGTATTTGACCGAACAGGAAACTCTGAGATGGTTATTCTTAAAAATCAATATATTAAGCAAGGTCCAGGTATGCGAGGATATGTGATAGATAAAAATGATGGCCTACCCTTATCTACAACCGGAGTTGTTTGGGGCGTAAATATTACACCGAACGTTCCCTTTTTTATAGATCTTGCTGGCGGTGAAGAGTTCAAAGACACATATACCACTGTAGGGCTCAAGTTTGGCCCCATAATATTACCACTTTACCAAAGTTGGGAATTAGATCAAAAAATTGCCAAAGATTGGAATTGGATAAAAGAGAGAATAAGAATCTCATTTAGTTTTGATATTAGCAATCTCGGACAAATTATGTTTTGATTTTAGTACGCCTGAACTAGTTATGTTCGATTCGATCGATATAGATTAGTTCTTTTATTATTTTTAATCGATTTCTTTCGCACCGGCCGAAAAAGCATTAAATTCGCTCTCGCCTTAACGCCACATTATTTAGGATAATACTCAATATGTCAAAATGGAACAAAGACCAATTTCTAGAGGATTTGCGTAACAAATGTTCGCGAGAGATCGCAAAGATATGTGAACGTATTATTGATTTTTCTGAGGAGCATGCCAGTGAAATGTCTTGGGGTCGTGGAGATGACCACGGCACCTTTACTTTTCGTTGTAATTCAGATTTTGGGATGCTTCCCTTATTTCATATGACCTCTAACGGGCAATTGAATATGCAGGTAAATTTTTTACGTGAAAAAGAATTGCCAAGAATGGTTTTACGAGATATGATTGTCAAAATGGAAGCAAATTTTTTACGGGATTACGATGAAGATTCTTATCCTATCGATACATATGAAGAAATGGAATATATGTTTCACACTTATGGTCAGGTCGACAAATTTTTAAGCACCATGGAAGGTGTCGTTTACCGTTTGAAACAGTAAATTGCATTATAATATTTATTTTATTGGCGCCCTATTGGCTTTGATCGGTGGGGCGTTTTCTTTTTATTTTAATGGTGTCTATTATGGAAAAATTTTACCGCATCAATTTTGGATACCTCGAATCTGCCAAATGGATTCTAATCAATGCACATCCATCGTGGAAACGAAATATGGTAAAATCTTTGGTGTACCCAATGCGCAGTTAGGCAGATACTTTTTATTTGGATATTCTCTAACACTAGCAGGTGTACCGTTTAACTTGGTGGATCCTTTAATTCCTTTATTTATTGGTGGATTGACAATTTTTTTAGGAATTTATCTGGTTTATGGATTAATTCGTTTAAAAACACCATGTTCAATTTGTTTGACTATCCATGTGTTGAATGCGGTTATTTTTATCATCCAGTTAATATAAATTAAACCATGGGTGCTTCTCTTTATCTGCTCGCTTTTATCATCATGATATTTATTGGGATTACCATTATGATCGCACGATCCAATCAACCAGAGGATAGATATACTGATTTAGAGACTGATGAATGGGATTGTCCCGATTGTGGTTTCCACGTTCAACTTGGGAATATTTGTATTTATTGTAATGCTAAGAAACCCTGACTCTTTACACAAAAAATAATGTATTATTAGCCATGGATCGATTTCCATTATACGAACCAATGACCGTATTAACAGATCTATTCATCGTGATTTTCGGATTTTGGTTTGCCCGGGAAATTCAGATGTGGTTTACTGTGAGACTTATGGAGGTTCATTTTCATTTTGCCAATTATTTTTATTTTATCGCATTCACGGCTTTGACCGGGGCAATATTTCATTCGATTTACCCTGAATATGAAACAATTCGGAATTTTTTATGGAAACTGGTAATGGTAGGAATGACAATTTCAATTTTTTCAATGCTAATGGGAACACTATATTATTTCATGCCTTATGATTTGGTCCAAATTGCTAAATGGGGACTGGTTGCAATTATTTTTCCAATTACAATTTGGTTTTACATTGATAATGAACTTTTAAATGCAGTCAAATTATACGTGCCAAGTGTAATTTTTGTTATCGGAGTCATGATTTTTGGATGGCAGGTTAAAGGTGATGTTGGTGCTCGTTGGATTATTATCGGCTTTTTAGTAACATTGGGAGGTGCATCTTTTGTTGTTACAAAAGTGGGGCTCCACAAACATTTCAATCACAATGATATTTTCCATGTAATCCAAATTGTAGGGATGTACCTAATCTATCGCGGTACCATGCTCATTACAAATTATGGGATAAAATAGACGAATTTATTGGTTAAAAAGGACATATCGGATTCCAAATTAAACGGTAACTTCCCGATTAAATTTTCAAGGAAAAACAGTGGAAATCGAACTCAAAGAACTTAATTCATTTGCTCGTGAAGTGATAATCGACTTGCAATGGTCTGATATCGAACAAGATTTTGAAAAAGCTATAAAAATATTCTCAAAACGCATCAAACTACCAGGATTCCGTCCGGGAAAAGTGCCGCGCAAAATACTTATGAAACAGTTTCAACCATCCATTGAAGCAGATTTTGTAGAGAAATCGGTAAACACATATTACTTAAAAGCACTTAAAGAAAAGGATATTGTTCCTGTAAATATGGGCAGTGTCAGTGATGTGCATTTTCATCATGGAGAGCATTTCAAATTTAAAGTTTCATTTGAAATTGAGCCGGAAGTAAAATTGCCAAAACTGAAAAAAAATACACTTAAGCTGGAAAAAACCAATTATATCACGGATGAGCAAGATATTGATTCGGCAATTGATGAAGTGCGGCATGGTCATGCAGAAGTCCAAACTATTGAAGATGGTGCCCAATTAGATGACTTTGTAATCTGTGATTTACAAGAATTAGATACTTCAGGTTTACCTATTATTGGCAAGAAATTAGAAACGCGATATGTTAAAATTGGACAAGCCCCTTTCAATGCTGATAATCAAAAAAATTTAGAAGGTGTAAAACCAGAAGATACTGTACGCGTTACAGTCCCCAAGGATGATGAGGGCAATATGGGAACCTATGAATTATTAGTGAAGAATGTGGAAAGACAGGTTTTGCCTGAAGTGAATGATGATTTTATAAAAATTGCCGATCCAAAAGCAAAAGACCTTTCGGATTATCGGAATCGCGTTAAAGAAAAATTGGATAAAGCTTATTCGAACCGAGCTGACGAGGCCTTTGATCAGCAATTAACTGACGGAATGATCAATAAAACGAACCCTGAGTTTCCTCCATCAATGGCTGAATCCTATTTGAATCATTTGGTTGAGGACGTGACAAAAAGTAATCAGCAAGGTGAATTGGATAAAGATAAAGTAAAAGAAGTATATAAACCTATTGCAGAACGGAATTTAAAATGGTATCTCATCCGAAATGCAATCATAAAAGATCAGGAATTAGAAATATCAAAAGATGATTTGGCAGATGAAATTGATAAAAGAAAAAAATCTAGTCCTGATCAAGCAAAGGAAGTCGGAAAGTTTTTTAAAAAGCCAAGTAATCGTTCCAGATTAGAGGATGATCTTATGGAAAAGAAAATCTTGGCTTATTTAGTAAAATATGCGAAAATCAAAGTAGTTAAAGTGAATACAAAAGACTTGCGTAAACAAACTGAGGCTAAAACAGATTAAAATATGAGTAAAGATACCTTAAGTCAATTGATTCCAATGGTGGTGGAACAGACCGGTCGTTTTGAGCGAGCTTATGATATCTATTCACGATTATTAAAAGAACGAATTATATTTTTAGGAACGCCCATTGACGATACTGTGTCGTCAGTGATAATTGCTCAACTGTTATTTCTTGAAGCTGAAAATAGTGAAAAGGATATTTTCCTTTATATCAACTCACCCGGAGGAATTATTACTTCAGGAATGGGTATCTATGATACCATGAATTATATTAAACCTGATGTGGCTACCATCTGTATGGGGCAAGCTGCAAGTATGGGAGCTTTTTTATTATCTGGTGGAGCAAAGGGTAAAAGATCTGCATTGCCAAATGCACGAATCATGATCCATCAGCCTCTTGGTGGCGCAGAAGGACAGGCTTCAGATATTAAAATCCAGGCAGATGAGATTTTACGGTTGCGGATGAATCTCAATAAAATTCTTGCAAAAAATTCTAAGCAAACATTGAAAAAAATTGAAAAAGATACAGATCGTAATTTCTTTATGAGCGCTGAGGAAGCAAAGAATTATGGTTTAATTGATACCATCCTTAACGAAAGAAAATAATGGGTCAAATACGAATTCCAACACCCTTGGACCCAGGTGCTGGTGATTCTAATCCAACTTTTCCAGTCCTTCATCGTCCTTCTGAAATAAAAGCATTCCTTGATCAATATGTGATCGGACAAGAGCGTGCAAAACGTGCAGTTGCGGTTGCTGTATACAACCATTATAAACGAATTCTCTCAGACCATAGTGAAGATGATGTTGAATTAGACAAAAGCAATATTCTTGTTATTGGTCCGACAGGAACTGGAAAGACCCTCATTGCTGAAACACTGGCTAGATTTCTAGCAGTGCCTTTTGCCATTGCAGACGCTACCAGTTTAACAGAGGCAGGATACGTTGGTGAAGATGTAGAAAATATTTTAGTCCGTTTAGTTCAGGTCGCTAATTATGATATCTATAAAGCCCAGGCGGGTATTATATATATAGATGAGATCGATAAGGTAGGAAGAAAGAATTCTAGTCAATCAATTACGCGGGATGTATCAGGTGAAGGAGTTCAGCAAGCTCTTTTGAAAATTTTGGAAGGAACGGTAGCGCATATTCCACCCAAAGGAGGTCGTAAACATCCAGAACAAAGCCTTATGCCTATTGATACAAAAAATATTCTATTTATTTGTGGTGGGTCGTTCGATGGGTTATCAGATATCATAGGTCAACGCATCAATAACGCTGAAATTGGGTTTACAAAGTCATTGGCCAAATCAGATAAAGAAGATGAAATATTAAAAGAAGTACGTCCTGAGGATATGATAAAGTATGGATTTATTCCTGAAATTATTGGACGTCTTCCAGTCGTAACTACTTTAGATCATCTAGATGAATTTTCTCTAAAGCGTGTACTCTTGGAACCGAAAAATTCCCTAGTGAAACAATACAAAAAATTATTCCTAATGGAAGATGTCAAGTTAGTATTCCGCGAAGAAGCATTAAATGAAATCATTCGATTGGCCGTAGAACGGAAATCAGGTGCCCGAGCCTTAAGATCAGTCTTAGAGAATACTATGCTAGACCTCATGTTCCATTTGCCGGAATATTCGGAAGATCGTGTAGCCAAGATTACAATAACGAAAGAATTTGTAGTGCATGGTAAAAAACCATTAATGCGCCGTCATCGTCGTTCTGCTTAGGCTTTACCTTTTCTCTATTTCTCATTTATATTAGCCTCTAGTATCAGGAGTATGAAAATCAATTATCGTTCAACAATCTCAATAATATTTATGGCCAGCAGTTTAAATAGTGCTCAGGAGCAATACATAAGCCCAGAGGATGTTAAAGTTGAATGGAAGAACCATACATCATTTCAACGACAGGAATTGGTAAACTTTGCCACCTTTCTTTATAATGAAGGATTCTATGAGCGAGCCTTGTTGAGTTACTTTCAGTATTTATATCGATATCCCAAGGATAAATTAGAAATGGCAGCCTACTTCCAAATTGGAAAATGTTATGAAAATATGAGAAACTGGGATCTTGCAAAAAATTATTATAATCGAATTATCGATGCAAGTCCTTCAGGCTCAGTAAACGCCAAAGCAGCGCAATATCAACTCCATTATATTGCACTGGCCAATGAAGATTACATTTCTGTTTTAGATAGTACTGAAGGAACTAAAGATCCCTACGAGTTGGTATTCCGGGCCTATGCTCATTTTGAAACCTTGGAATGGACTGAGTCCCAACAAGCATTTAAAGCAGCAGAAGCGTTGTTTGATTATGACCATTATTCAAAACAGATTCGGCCATTTTACAAAGCGATAAAGACTGCTGAGAATGCACCGTTAAAAGAAAAAACACCTGCACTTCTTTCGTCTTTAGCGCCAGGTGGTGGATTCATTTATTTAAACCAGAAGGAAAATGCAATGGGCGCTATGGGTACATCAATATTATTATATGCCGCCATGCTTACTTCAACAACTATAACTCAAAAAGGTGGCCTTCCAATTGTAGGAAATCGCCAAAAAATGGTACCAATGGCCGGGGATATAATATTAGATAATGGAGTTTTTCAATCATCGCCAGGTTACCCTTTACCTAATAGTTTATCATTAGATTCGAAAAGTGGTTCTGCCTTGATACCACCTGCTCTAATTGCTCTTGGCCTATATGCAGGTAGTATGTGGAAATCAGTCCATGACATTGATGAGTCCAATCGAAAGCTTGTCCAACGCTACGCTGGACGGGTAACTGCTAAATTACCTATCGAAAGATTCATGGATTATGAAACTCCAGATTTTATTATAAAATAATAAATTTATTTGCGAAAAATATGTTGCAGGCTCTTTAGGGAAGCAGTACAATTGCAGGCTGTTCTTGACAGCAATATTTGTTTTTTGATAATTAGGTATGCGTGGTCCAATTAATTGGATTTGAGAGTCGCCCTTCCAGGGCGACAAAGACAGTACAGAATCAAACATACAATGGAGAGTTTGATCCTGGCTCAGGACGAACGCTGGCGGCGTGCTTGACACATGCAAGTCTAGGAGAACATTTCCTTCGGGAAATTATTAAACTGGCGAACGGGTGAGTAACACGTAGGCAACCTGCCTTGGAGATTGGGATAACCCCGGGAAACCGGGACTAATACCGGATAATGCAGTATTTTCTTTGGAAAATTTTGTTAAAGCGGGCTTCGGCTCGCACTTCAAGATGGGCCTGCGTCCGATTAGCTTGTTGGTAAGGTAACGGCTTACCAAGGCTATGATCGGTAGCTGGTCTGAGAGGATGATCAGCCACACTGGGATTGAGATACGGCCCAGACTCCTACGGGAGGCAGCAGTGAGGAATATTGGACAATGGTCGGAAGAC
>PAIR01000024.1 GCA_002704905.1 Fidelibacterota bacterium | reverse complement strand
GTATCAGCCGTATAGGTTTGTAGCTTGACCATATGCGCCCCCGCATTCGCTGCTTCTTCGACAATCTGCAGAGCTCGCTCCAGCAAATGGTTGTGGTTTCCAGACATTTCTGCAATGATTACTGGTGGTTTACGTATTCCGATTTCGATATTATTAATTTTCATTTTGACTATTGCAAAATATGTTAAAGAATCAGCACTATTTTAAAAGTAAATAATATATCAAAGTCGTTTCGGAACGGAGAGAAAACGCTTTCTGTTTTTAGTGATATATCGATAGAAATTGAGAGTGGTGACCTTATTACCATTATGGGTCCAAGTGGTTCAGGAAAATCTACATTATTGAATATTTTAGGAACGCTAGATACGGCCGATAGTGGATCAATTATATTGAATGGCAGGAATATGGCAGGCTTATCTCAAAATGATATTGCCAGCGTAAGGAATACACAATTAGGTTTTGTATTCCAGTTTCATCATTTATTACCTGAATTTACGGCGTTAGAAAATGTATTGATTCCGAATCAGATTAAGGGAAAAGATGGCGATAAAGAAAAAGGAAAAAATTTACTGGATTATATGGGTCTTTCTGAAAGAGTAGATCATTTTCCTTCTCAACTTTCAGGTGGTGAAAGATTGCGTGTGGCTGTTGTGCGTGCTTTAATGAATGACCCTAAACTAGTATTTGCGGACGAACCAACTGGTAATCTGGATAGGGAGAATGCAAATCGGCTAGTAGAATTATTTAAGAAAATTAATAGAGATNTGAATCAAGCATTTGTCATTACCACACACAATCCCGATGTGGCATCCATTGGAAACAAACAATATTATTTATCGGAAGGAACTCTTTCTTTTTCAGATAGGGTTTGAACTTTTATTTCCACTGTTTAACTTCACGGTATCATGAAAGAAAATTTTTCTAAGCGAGTNCAAAAAATTATGAAATATGCAAAGGAGGAAGCCATTCGNCTAGGGCATAGTTATGTGGGNTCTGAACATTTATTATTGGGACTGCTTAGGGNGGACTCGGGACTTGGNGCAAAGATATTTGAAATATATGATGTTGATGTTGATGATATCCAGGCAATGGTAGAGGATATGATTAAATCATCTGGTGGCACCATGACATTGGGTCATTTGCCACTTACGCGTCGTGCAGAACGTATTCTTCGGAACGCATTTAATGAAGCAGCAGCAATGAGTGCTACCATCGCTGATGATGAGCATTTGCTCCTTGCTATTTTGAAAGAGACGGAGGGGATTGCTTACGAAGTTCTTAATTCCAACAATCTTGATTATGAAAGTGTGGTTGATCTCATNAAAGATGATTCTGAGGATAAAACAGTTGACTCTGCGAAGCCAAAAGAAAAACGAACCAAATCTAAGACACCNGCTCTTGATCANTTTTCTCGTGATATTACACAAATGGCTAGAAAAGGAAAATTGGACNTTGTTATTGGTCGACGAGACGAGATTGAACGAGTGGCNCAAATATTATCTCGCAGAAAAAAGAATAATCCTGTATTGATTGGTGAACCTGGTGTTGGAAAAACAGCTATTATCGAAGGNCTAGCTCAAAAAATTATAACNAAAGATGTGCCTAGNCTTCTTCATAATAAGCGGATTTTATCCTTAGATCTGGCTGGCTTAGTCGCGGGCACTAAATACCGAGGNCAATTTGAAGAGCGGATGAAGACNATTATGTTGGAGTTAGAAAAAACTGAAAATTTGATTTTATTTATAGATGAATTACACACTCTTGTGGGTGCTGGTGGTGCATCTGGATCATTGGATGCTTCAAATATGTTTAAGCCTGCTTTGGCCCGAGGTGATATCCATTGTATTGGTGCAACTACATTGGATGAATATCGTAAATATGTCGAAAAAGATGGTGCTCTNGAGCGTCGTTTCCAAAAAATTAATGTAGCTCCTCCATCTATCAGTGAATCTATTGCTATTTTGAAAGGGCTTCAGCCCAGTTATGAAAAGCATCACCACGTTCTCTACGATGAGGATGCCATTGAAGCTTGTGTTAATCTTTCCTATCGTTATCTTACCGATAAGTTTTTACCAGATAAAGCTATTGATATCATGGATGAAGCTGGATCCAGAGCCCATATGTTGAATATGAAAGTCCCTCAAGAGGTTATTGACCTTGAATTGGAGATCGAAAAAGTTCGATTTAAAAAAGATTCTGTTATAATAGAACAAAAATTTGAAGATGCGGCTAACCTCCGTGATACTGANCAGAAACTAATACGAAAATTGAAAAATCTTCAGAATGACTGGAAAATGGATGAAGCATCCAACCCAATTCGAGTAACAGAGGATGGTATTGCAGATGTGGTATCTATGATTACAAGAATACCTGTTAGGAAGGTAGCTGAATCTGAAGGCCAAAAGCTTTTGAAAATGAAAGCGGAAATGGCAGAAAGTATCGTAGGCCAAGACCGTGCCATTGAAAGTTTGAGCAAAGCGATTCAACGGTCCAGGGCCGGATTAAAACGGAAAAATCGTCCTATAGGTGTCTTTTTATTTTTGGGTCCAACAGGTGTTGGAAAAACTGAAACAGCTAAGGTGTTATCCAATTATTTATTTAGCCATGGTGAATCACTTATTAAATTAGATATGAGTGAATATGGAGAGAGATTCTCTGTCTCACGCCTTATTGGTGCACCTCCGGGTTATGTAGGCTATGAGGAAGGTGGTGAGCTTACAGAAAAAATTCGCAGAAATCCCTACTCTCTTATTTTGTTTGATGAAATTGAAAAAGCTCATCCTGATGTGTTTAATGTACTTCTCCAATTATTTGATGAAGGNGTACTTACAGATGGTCTNAGTAGGAAAGTTGACTTCCGAAATACGATTATTATTCTTACATCCAATATTGGCACTAAAGAAATTCGGGGTGGTGGTTCATTTGGATTTACAGAAGNTTCGGATGAAGCTACTTATGATGCGATGAAAGATCGGATTCTGGAAAAAATGAAGGGCACATTTAATCCGGAATTTTTAAATCGTCTTGATGAAACCATTGTATATCATCCATTAACAAAAAATAATGTGATGAATATTATCGATCTGCAATTGATGGATCTCCATGAGAACTTGGATAAGCTCGGTTTTACATTATCTGTAACCAAAAAAGCTAAATCCCTGATNCTTGAAAAAGGTTTTAACCTGGAATATGGTGTGCGATTTCTTAGGCGTGAGATTCAAAATTTACTAGAGGATCCTCTTTCCGAATTGCTTTTAAGCAAAGCCTTATCTAATGCAAAAGGGATCAAAGTCGATGTAATACAAAAAGAATTTNAATTTTTACCTGTGNCCATAAAAACTCGAAAAAAGNCATCTAAAAAATCAAAATCCAGTTCTGGGAAAAAACCAGTCAAGCCTATCGATTCTTAGTCAATATCTGCCATATTTATCAATAAATATAAATAAGTCTGCCATATNGGNTAACTAATTCCAATGGCATAAGAATTGNCNTATACTTTGTAACTTTTATATTAGACTCAGATTAAGGAGAAATTAACATGGGAAAAATTATTGGAATTGACCTTGGAACAACCAACTCTTGTGTGGCAGTTCTTGAAGGTGGTGAACCAACTGTAATTAACAGTACAGAAGGCGGTAGGACGACCCCTTCGATCGTTGCTTTCACTAAAGATAGTGATCGTCTTGTAGGTCAACCTGCAAAACGTCAGGCCGTGACCAATCCACAAAATACTGTATTTTCTATCAAACGCTTTATGGGTCGTATGTTTGATGAAGTTGGTACAGAAATCGAAGAAGTACCTTATAAAGTGAGCAAAAGTGATTCCGGTTCTGTTATGGTTGAGGCAGGTGGTAAATCCTATTCACCACCAGAAATTGGAGCCATGGTTTTACAAAAACTAAAGCAAACTGCGGAAGAGCATTTGGGTACAACCGTATCAGATGTAGTTGTCACAGTTCCTGCATATTTTAATGATTCTCAACGTCAGGCAACTAAAGATGCAGGTAAGATTGCAGGTTTAAATGTACGCCGAATAATTAATGAACCAACCGCAGCTGCTCTAGCCTACGGAATGGATAAGAAAAAAGATGAAACCATAGCCGTATTTGACTTAGGTGGAGGAACGTTTGATATATCCATTCTTGAATTAGGTGATGGCGTTTTTGAAGTAAAATCCACCAATGGAGATACGCACCTGGGTGGCGATGATTTCGATCAGAAAGTTATCAATTGGATTGCTGCAGAATTTAAATCAAGTGATGGTATCGACCTCAAAAAAGATCCTATGGCCTTACAGCGTCTTCGAGAAGCGGCTGAAACAGCAAAGAAAGAACTNTCCAGTTCAAAACAGACCGAGATCAATCTGCCATTTATTACTGCAGATTCTTCAGGACCAAAGCATTTAAATCAAATTCTCACCCGGGCTAAGTTTGAAGAGTTGGTGTCAGATCTTATTGCTAGAACTGTTGATCCCTGCTTGAAAGCAATCAAAGATGCAAGTCTCTCTGCTGCTGATATTGATGAGGTTATCCTAGTAGGTGGATCTTCAAGGATGCCCAAAATTCAAGAAAAAGTAAAAGAAATTTTTGGTAAAGAACCGAATCACAGCGTAAATCCTGATGAAGTGGTTGCTCTAGGTGCCGCGATCCAGGGTGGTGTATTATCCGGCGATGTTGATGATATCCTGTTACTGGATGTTACACCTCTTTCACTTGGTATTGAAACTCTAGGAAGTGTTTCTACGAAATTGATTGAACGGAATACAACTATACCTACAAAGAAATCACAGGTATTTTCAACTGCTGCGGATAACCAAACCACGGTTGAAATACATGTCCTTCAAGGGGAACGTGAAATGGCTGTAGATAATAAGACTATTGGTAGATTCCATTTAGATGGGATTCCACCTGCCCCACGTGGTGTTCCNCAAGTTGAAGTAACTTTTGACATTGATGCTAATGGTATTTTGAATGTAGGAGCCAAAGATAAAGCCACCGGTAAAGAGCAGAGCATTCGGATTGAAGCATCTAGTGGCCTCTCTGATGCTGAAGTGGATAAAATGGTAAATGATGCAAAAAAGAATGAAGGCAAAGATAAAGAAAAGCGTGAAATGATCGATATGCAAAACCAGGCAGAGCAACTTATTTATCAGACTGATAAAAACCTGGATGAATACAAAGATAAGTTGGATAAAGGTGAAAAGAAATCGCTTGAAGATGCATTGTCCAAGGTGAAAGCAGTAAAAGATGGTTCAAATGCCAATGATCTGAAGGACGCAATAGAAGAATTAAATACGGCATGGAATGCAGTCGCATCCAAAATGTATGAAAAAGCGAAAGAACAAAATGATTCTACTGATGAAAAAGCACCTCAAAGTAAACCCAAAAAAGGAAAGTCTAAGAAGAAAGACGATGCCGAAATTGAAGATGCTGACTTTGAAGTAGTGGAATAAACTTCTGTAATAATTCCCTATGAAAAAAGCGTTCCAATTTTGGGACGCTTTTTTTGTTTATGGAACTGAAGTCATGTAACTTCATAAGATAATGAAAGGGCTCATTCCATAGATGACCAAACGNCAAATCATAATAACCATTATTACTNTCNTAATTGGTATTGCAGGGTTTTTACTTTTCAGNCCAAATGTATGGCAGGNCCGNATTGAAACCTATCTNAACCGACAGTTANCTAANGAAGGTTGGAATATTCAGATCAGCNAATTGTCAGGTCATTTATTTACAACCCTATATTCTGAAAATGTGTCTTTNTNCCATGANAATGGGGCATCTATTAAACTNCCTAGTATTGCCACTCGGATACNGATCGGACCCCTATTGAAGGGAGATATTTCATTATCTGAACTATANCTATCTAATGCGACNATCAATCCTTATTTTGATCCAAGCAANGATACCACCAAAACAAGCCAACTTGNGTTTGCACCTGAACGCATTCCCTTNGACATTAANAAACTCCATGTGGATGGNGATATCTATGTACCTTATGATGATTCAAGTCGTGCAGTCCATTTTNTTATTGATGGCGAAATCAAAGTTGANAATANTGCNATGATAATTGANCTTTCAGAATTTGAANTATTTTCTTCATCACCGCGGATTGATATCGTTATAAAAGGTATTTCNGGGGANTTATCNTCAAAGGGAATTGCTGTAGATGTGAATAATGCTAATATCAATGGATATCCTATTCAAGGACATTTTGAGTATGNANGTGGCGAANCNCACANTCTTCGTAGTCAATTATCNTTAGTAGAATATNAAATTCCAAGTGAGATTTTTTCTCNATTACCTCTTCAACCTGAATTATCGAAACTTTCAGCGACTTTTCAGTTTGAATCTGATTTGAATTATTATAAAGGAGATTTAGATATTCNGAATGATCTGGGGCTGGATATGGNTGGNCATTTTAATTTGNAACGNAAGGCTGATTATTTTCNTTTGGAATCATTGGAACTCTCAGGGAACGATGCAGTCCTAAATCTACAGGGTATCTATGAAANTGCAGGACGATTNAACGGCACTATCCAATTAGATAATTTGGATATAAGTCAATGGNTCNTGAANGAGAGNGAAACCAATTTNTCGGGATATATTTTATTAGATGGAGATTTTCGTNAAAATCAGATAACAGAATTGGATATNAATGCAGANATNAGCGAATCAATTTTATTTGATCAANAACCATCATCNATTTCNGGTGGAGTTTCATATCGANATTCNCATCTTGANATTACNAATCCATTGACTTTAACTATCGGTCCTTCGATTGTAACTNTAATGGGTGAATCCGATTTCAATACCCAATCACTAGATNTGAATTTATCTCTNACGGAAGCNTCAACATTTTTAATCAATAATTTNTGGTCTGATTCACTTTCAGGTGGTACGGCAACNGGATCCATGGNTCTTTATGGTNCATTTGANTCGCTNGGAATGAATGCAGATCTTGTNATTGATGGGTTCCAATATGAAAANATTTCTCTNTCTTCATTTGAGTTTAATGGACNACTTGATAATTTAAAGNCACTTCAAAAAGGTGCNTTCAAATTGAAGTTTGGGANAGGANNCTGGAATAANTATGGGTTTGAGAGCGGAACTGGNGAATTCCAATTATTNGATNCATTNGTTGAAATANCCAGTTTTGAATTGAAAAACGGTGATGATTATTTACAATTCAACGGATCTATTAGAGAAGATAGTATAATGACTTTGGATAGGTTCCAGATCGCCTATCGCAGCCATTATTTAGTTAACCCTCGCCCTATAACCATTTCGTATCTGGCGGAGCAATTTATTTTTGCTCCATTTGAGATTCATGTTGATGATGGCATTATAGAAGGTTTTATGGAAACTAATCCCGTAAAGGGGCGGTTAAAATTTTCAAACGTGACCACAGATTTACTTTCATTGTTTGAGACGGAATATGCAAAAAAAATTAGAGGAAATATCTTTGGGGAGGTATCCATAGGCCAAGATATGAATCAAAATGATGTGAGTTTGGATGTGACCTTGAAAAACGGTGAATTTGCCAAACAATTATTTGATGATTATTATATCTCAATTCTCTATCGAGATGGAATTATCCACTTAGAAGAAATGACATTGACAGATGGGGANAAAACAGGCTTTCAAATAATGGGGACATTCCCTGTGCGTTCTGATTCTNTAAAACCGAAAATNGTTGATGTNCAATCTAGTTTTAANAANATTAACCTCACATTTTTATCTCAATTCATACCTTCATTNCGGCCATACTTNGGNCAATTTACAGGGAATTTTAATTTGGGNGGAACCACTCAGAAAACGCANTTTGATTTAGGTGGTAATATAAANAANGCTTTCTTTGGTAAAATTCCTTTAGGTACAGTAACAGGGAAAGGTCANTATGCCAATAAAAAATTGATATTTACAGAGTTTAGTTCTGATTGGNAAGGCAANCATGCTATGGGACATGCGACGTTACCCCTNGATTTAGACATTGANTCTCCCAATTTNAGAAAATGGCATCCTGGTGGACAGATANAAGTGGAATCAAAAGGGACATTTCATTCNATGGTTTTTTTATCAGAAAANATGGCTGAGATTGATTCTATAACTGGGAATATCAATATNGACCTAAATATCCATGGTACTCGAGATAATCTGAAGCGTGATGGTAGNATTACCATCGATAATGGTGAAATTTATACAATTCTCATGGATGAACCCATTCGTTCNATAGANGCATTNGGNAATTTGGAAGATAATCAAATGNCCATNCAATTNTTTAAAGGTGCTTTATTTGATTCTCATGAGAAGNTAAAACCAGATAGTAATTTGACNATTTCAGGAANGATGGATTTTTCTAGATTTTTTGAACCTCGTTTTAATATTAATGCAATTGGGANTGATATTTTCTTTCGATCATTAAATGGAGANATTGAAGGATATTCNGATNTAGATATTACTATGATGGGNAAAGATACTTTAAATATTNCTGGTACNATCGCGGCTCGNAATGGAGCNATTTATATGGAATTNACNGATGATAGGAGCGTGGATTCCTTTGAAAAGAAAGGTCGAACCACTACAAATTATAATATTCGTTTCCCCATTAAGGAATCATTTTCTATCCGGAATTCTCAGATCGATGCCACCATATCCGGAGAATTAGCTATGACCCGACAATTTGAAAATGACTGGAATTATTCAGGTGAGATCGAATTCACGGAAGGAAAGATCTACTACTATTTAGGAGATGTATTTAAAAATCTTCAAGGTACTATGATCATGGATGGGCAAGGGTTTAATCCTTTTTTAGATCTGACTGCNTCTACCAAGATNGGAGATGCTGAGATNATGTTNAGTGTNTTTGGTCCATTTGATAATCCNGAATGGAACTTTGATAGTGATAAAGGATATACTGAAAGTGACATCCTCCAATTGCTTACCTTTAATACTCGTGTNGCAGAAGAAGGNTTNACTACTGAAGGGTTAGGNTCNCAGGCNCAAACNATTCTTGGNGCGTATTTGGAACGTCAGTTAGAAAGAAATTTTGTTCGAGCTACTGGATTACAATCTAGTGGNCTTNTAGATGATGTTCAAATTTCCGGNACTTCTGAATTAATCCAACCTGGTGAAGGAGAGGAATTTAGTATCAGTGCTAAGNTGAATAAGAATTTCAGTTTGAGCTATCAACGATCATTNTCGCTGGAATCAGCCTATAAAAACAAGGTAGGAGTAGAATATAAATTAAATCCTAATTTCTCTGTTATTGGAAATGTGGATGAGACGGGACAAGTGCACATGAAGTTCCGCGTNCGCCGCGTTTACTAGANAGAATTCATGCAAAAAATTAAATTTATNTTNGCTGTAGNNACTGCTATCTTCTCCCTATTTGCTCAATCGGTGATCGANCGANCAGTNAAAAGTATATCTTTTTTTGGGAATGATTCTTTNAGCCAACGGACTTTNTTGGANCAAGTAGAGTTAAAACCNCCATCTTTGTTTATTTTTTCTCACNNNNCCTATGANCGTCGTCTATTGAAACTAGATGCTATTTCACTTAAGAATTATTACTACTCTAGAGGATTTTTGGAAGCGGTAGTNAATGATTCATTTTCTATTGTTGATGATGAAGTGGATATCTTTTATATCATTAATGAGGGGAGACGATATTATCTAAATAGTGTCNATGTAAATGGGTTGNAATCATTGAAAGAAAAATCGTTGCTATCCTTNCTTGGNTTGAAGAATGGTGAACCTTATAATCCNGTGCAGATCAATACTAATTTGTATNAAGTTGATGAGGCNTTCCAAGAAGNGGGTAAACTTTTCGCTCGTTATGATATACAACAAAATATCAAGGATTCNGTAAATATTACATTAAATATCGATGAGGGACANNATGTATATATCTGGGATTCTTGGGTCAGTGGCACTCAAAAAATNGACTCTGCTTATGTCAGAAATGAATTTGCCTTTGAAAAAGGCGATAGATTTCGAAAAAGNNTAATGGATAAAACGAAACGAACNCTACTTAAGGCAGGCTTTTTTTCTTCTGTGAGCCTTATTACTCATTCAATCGCAGGACAAGACAGTCTTGTAAATATTGAAGTTAAAATAAGAGAATTTCAAAACAGAGGCGTTCAGGCTTTTGATATTGGTTACGANGATATTGAATATGTTCCTGGNGTGAAATCACTTGTTGGGATGGGCGGTTCGGCGCGATGGACAGACCGTATGATATTTGGTACAAAGAATCGATTTGATGCCACTGGGTCAGTGGTTATGCCGTCAGAAGAAGGATTCCTCTATCCTAGATTTAGTGTCGATATGAAATTTTCTAACCAAAGGCCGTTATCAATCAAATTGCCTACACAGGTGAAACTATTCTACCAGCAATTCAAAAATTTTGGCGATGAAGAAGGACCTTACGTTCGTCGGTTTGGCCTCCAATATTCCAATATTTTTCGGTGGAATCGCCAACGCTCTTTTTTAGATGTNGGATTTCGATTTGAATTATTTGANGAATCAAACCTAATNAAAGATCAGATAGAACAGAGGAAATTCAAAATTCACCTTCATCAGGATAATCGAGATAATCCGATGAATCCTAATAATGGGAATGTATTTGTTTTTCAATTAGATGGTTATGGTGGCCCGCTTGGAGGTAATCGTAGTTTTACTAAATATGATATTGATTTCCGTCAATATATATCNCCTTTTAAAAATTTTACAATAGCAGGTCGAGTTAATGTAGGTATGATAACTGGATGGTCTACAAAATATGATCAGTACGAGACTATACTTTTTGAAAAATTTTATTTAGGTGGGAGTAATACACTTAGAGCATGGAAACCACTTCAATTTATGACATCATCTAACCAGCAAGGTCNACGATATCCTTTAGGTAAAACAGCAAAAATATTAACAAACTGGGAGGCCCGTTTCCCATTATTTTGGAAACTAGGTGGAGTTATCTTCTTTGATAATGGTTTTATCTCAGATAACCTNGAAACTATTAGGTATGAAGATTTAGAATGGAATAGAGGCTTNGGTATTACATTTAATTTGCCTTTTGGTCCAATACGTATTGATTATGCTGAAAGCATAAAAGACCCAAGTGTTAAACAATTTCATTTTGGATTTCTGTATTCATTTTAAGGGAACAATTAATTAAGAAAATAGTAAGGTAGAATTCAAGNTGGTGACAGTTANGTATTTCTTATAAATTCACCGCCCTTAAACCAAATAGAAACAAGTGAAAACAAAACATTATCTAATTATGGCAGGTATTNTCATGGTNGCNGGNTGNGGTTTATTTAAATCNGCCGATGACCTNTNTNCNGANGCAGANATNAAACGNAANANNGGTNAANCNAAAGNNGCNTTAGNNCTTNCTACANNAAGTNNTTNCNAAGCANNNNGATCATGAAANNGCGCCNNAAGCACAATATCTTATTGCNGANATNTATTATCGNGATATGCGGGATTTTTCNAANGCNATTGAANAATANGGNNTTNTNNNNACNNAATATNCNGANANTAAACANGTACCNTTNNCCCTNTTTATGCAGGGNTTTATNNATGCNAATATGCTNTTNGANTTTNACNNAGCGCNNAANCCCANTATANNGAATTTTTAGATAGATATGCAGACCATGAATTAGCACAGTCTGTTACATTTGAATTAAAATACCTTGGTCGTGAGATNAAGGACATTCCTGAACTTAAACATCTTATAAAGTGAACCTTATGTCAGAATTTAGCCTAACAGAAATTAATGATCAGATTGCCAAGGAATCCGCGTTTATTGAGCCACTTCGCTCATCAATTGGTGAGGTAATTGTTGGTCAGGATGAAATTATTAATAAAATTTTAATTGGCCTTTTAGCAAATGGGCACCTGTTATTAGAAGGAGTGCCGGGATTAGCGAAAACACTTACGGTCAACACCCTTGCGCAGGTTATCGATACTAAGTTCCAGCGGATACAGTTTACGCCAGATATGCTTCCCGCTGACCTATTGGGAACCTTGATCTTTAACCAGAAAACAGGCACTTTTGAAACACGTAAAGGTCCCATTTTCTCAAATATAATTCTGGCAGATGAGATTAATCGTGCTCCATCTAAAGTACAGAGTGCCTTGCTTGAAGCTATGCAGGAGAGGCAAGTGACAATCGGAGAAGATACATTTAAATTGGATCTTCCATTTTTGGTTTTAGCCACTCAAAATCCAATTGAGCACGAGGGGACTTATCCATTACCGGAAGCCCAGGTTGATCGATTCATGATGAAACTAGTAGTAGACTATCCTGAACAAGAAGAAGAACGGAAAATATTACGCCAAGCTGCCCGAACGGGGGAACTTGTCCCAGTAAAACCTGCAGTAAAACCTAAAGATATTCTTAAAGCTCAGGCCACCATCAATGATATTTATGTGGATGAAAAAGTTGAAGACTATGTGTTAAATTTAGTTTTTGCCACACGAAATCCAAATCAATTTAATTTGGGTGACCTATCTCAACTTATTGAGTTTGGCGCGAGTCCTCGAGCGACTATCAATCTAATCCTAGCATCAAAGGCAAGAGCTTTCTTAGAGCATAGAGGTTATATTACGCCGGAAGATGTACGCTATGTGGGAAAGGATGTTCTTCGTCATCGAATCATTCTCACTTACGAGGCAGAAGCAGAAGAACTCACATCAGAAAACGTTATACAACGGTTATTCGACTCAATAGAAATTCCTTGATAAGCATAAAGTAAGAAGGACTAAATAAACACCTTTCTTTCATTTTGGTGCAACTATAACGATATTTATCAAACCTATTAACGTATTGTTTTAATAATGATTCCAAAAGAAATACTTCAAAAAGTCCGGCATATTGAGATCAGGACTAAAGGGTTAGTGAATGACCTCTTCGGCGGTGAATATCATTCTGTTTTTAAAGGTCGAGGTATGACCTTTTCAGAAGTGCGAGAATATTCTCCTGGAGATGATATCCGTATGATCGACTGGAATGTAACCGCAAGATCTAATGCACCCTTTATTAAAATATTAGAGGAAGAGCGAGAACTTACAGTTTATTTACTGGTGGATGTAAGCCGGTCTGGTCATTTTGGTACTGTGACTCAATTTAAATCGGAATTAATGGCAGAGATAGCGGCTGTTCTAGGGTTTTCTGCTATTAAAAATAAAGATAAGGTGGGCCTAATTTTATTTTCGGACCACGTGGAAAAATACATTGCGCCCAAAAAAGATAAATCTCATATCCTGAGAGTAGTGAGAGAGGTTTTGTTTCATGAATTAAAGGGGAAAGGTACATCAATCCAATCTGGGTTAGATTTTCTTATGAATGTGGCCAAACGAAAGGCTGTCGTTTTTTTGATATCTGACTTTATAGATGATGGTTATTGGAAATCCTTGAAATTGGCGAACCGCAAACATGATATGATAGGTATCCGAATTTCAGACCCAGCGGAAGAGAATGTCCCAAACCTGGGACTTATTAAAGTTCATGACCCAGAAACGGAAGAGCAATTCTGGGCAGATATGTCTTCACAAAGCGATCGAGACAGTTTTGTAAACGTTATCCGTGAGAAATGGGATACATTCGAAGATGAATGTGGAAAGAATCGTTTCGACGTGATTAAGGTTCAGACTGATAAGGACTACGTTGAACCCTTAATGACTTATTTTAATCGTCGGGAAAAACGTTACTGATCTGTTGAAAAAATTATATTTTATTACTCTGATACTGTTAGCTTCATGTATTCAGGATCAACGGTCCGGTTCCGTAGAAATGATAGTGAATATGGATACTACTTACACTACCATTGGTACCCCAGTATTTTATTTAGTAAACGTAAAATCGCCAAAAGATAAAATTATTAAATTTTCTGAATGGACTTTGGAAGAACCTTTGGAAATCCGTTCATTCTCAACCCGCGAATCTGAGACAGGACAAGTGGGCGAATTTGAACTAGTATTTTGGGATACTGGCAAAGTGTCAATTCCCGGCGTGACTATCTTAGTTCTGAATTCTGATAGTTCCTTTGCTTACGAAATAACTGCCGATTCAATGGATTTAGATGTGGTGTCAATCACCGAGCAGGATCCAACGTTGCGCCAATCCAGTGGAGGTGGCATTATGCCTATAAAGGATCCTGTTCCTGTAAAGTTTCCCTTACCTTGGAAGACTATTGCCCTTTTCATTCTCTTGATAATTATTTTTACGAGTATGGTTATAACATGGAAAAAACGACTTAAATCAGCAGTTCTTTATGAGGATAAACCTGAATATTTACAATCTCCGGATATAGTGGCTTTAAATAAGTTAGATGAATTAGAACAGTCTAGCTTACTGGATAAGAGGGAAATCAAAGAATTCTATGCAAGGTTATCACATATTTTACGAGAATATACTGAGAATAGCCTATATATTAGGGCTCTTGAAATGACTACTAGCGAGATACAAAATCACCTGACTAATTTTCCATATAATGACGACCAAATTCAAGACTATATCAATATACTGTCAGGTGCTGATATGGCTAAGTATGCAAAGCATGTAGCTGCAACTGATCAATGTAGCTTAGACATATCTAAATCTAGATTGCTGGTTCAAGAAACTACACAATATTGGAAATTGGATTCGATTTCTTAAGGAAATTTTCCGATTCTTACATATTCTAAATTGTAAATTCTCAAGCTAACTAAGGAATTAATATGGCAACGACAGCAGATATTAAGAATGGTGCAGTCATTATGCATAAAAATAAGCGGATGAAAGTGCAGCAATTTTTACACGTAAAACCGGGAAAAGGTCCTGCATTTGTCCGTACCAAATTAAAAGATATCGCTTCGGGAAAGATTATTGAAGAAACATTTAACGCCGGTATAAAAATGGAATTTCTTAAGATTGAAGCAAAAGAAATGCAATTTTTATATGATGATGGTGATTTTCATATTTTTATGGATAATATTACCTACGAGCAACTCAATGTAATGAATGAACTAATGGATAGTGCAAAACATTTTCTCAAGGGGGGAATGAATGTGGATCTCCTTTTTGACGGAGAAGAAGTTTTGGATATTCGCCTGCCTGCCCATGTAAAATTGGAAGTGTCCCATACAGAACCAGGAGTAAAGGGTAATACTGCTACTGGAGCCACAAAACCAGCGACCCTAGAGACAAATTATACGGTCAATGTGCCTTTGTTTGTTGAAGAAGGGGACGTTTTGAAAGTTGATACCCGTTCAGGAGAATATATTGAACGGGTGAAATCTTAATCGTAGTTTCAACCGTTATACATAAATAATTAAGAGTACACATGTGGCAAGATAAACTTAAAGAAGTCATCTATATTTTAGAAAATAGT
>PAIR01000023.1 GCA_002704905.1 Fidelibacterota bacterium | reverse complement strand
AATAATATTCACATTAATTCTTCATTAGTAGGTGAATTCAATGTAGAAAATATTTTATGCGCGGTTAGCGTTGCCACTTCTTTGGGTATTGAACCTGATATTATCCATTCCGGTGTGTCTAATTGTGAAATCGTCCCAGGTAGAATGGAAATATTTAAAATAAACAGTGGCGGTATAATAATTGTGGATTATGCACACACTCCTGATGCATATGAAACAATATTTAAGACCATTTCTAGTATGAAATCCTCTGATGGAAAATTGAATGTTTTATTTGGATGTGGCGGTGATCGTGATAGAACCAAACGGCCTATAATGGGACAAATTGCAGAAAAATATGCTGATTATTTATGGATCGCTCCAGACAACCCAAGATCGGAAGAAATCGAAGATATAAATGCTGAGATTGTTAGTGGCCTTTCTTTGAATCATTATCAAACTTATAACGATCGTGGTGTTGCATTAAAAAAGGCCATTCGCGGATTAAAACAAAATGACATTCTTGCGGTGCTGGGTAAGGGAAGAGAAATCAACCAAGAGCATAAAGGTCAAAAAAAACCCTATTCAGATATCAATATTATTGAAAGTTTTATACATGAGGATTAGCTTACCTAATTCAACCGAATTTGCAAAAGTATTTGAATCTGCCTTGGGCAAAACGCTGGGGGTTGAAGCTAGCGGAATAGCAACCGATAGCCGTGAAGTCCAAAAAGGTGATATGTATATAGCTATCCCGGGGAAGAGAGTAGATGGCCATTCATTTTTAACTGAAGTCTTTGAAAAAGGTGCAGTTTCCGCATTAGTTAACCATGTGAATACAAATATAGATGGAAAACAAATATTAGTCGATGATCCCGTTAAAGCAATCGGTAAAGTCTCAACAGTTTGGCGTAGTCAATTTGATGTTCCAGTTATTGGAATCACAGGATCAAATGGAAAAACTTCTACCAAAGAACTATTGAAGCATATTTTATCTGCAAAATTTGATATCCATGCAACTGAAGGAAATTATAATACATCCATCGGCCTTCCCCTTACTCTTCTTCAGCTTACCTCTTTTCACGGGGCATCTATATTGGAGATGGGGGCGAGTCAGCCTGGAGATATAGAAGAATTATGTCAAATCGGAAAACCAACTCACGGTGTTATAACCAATATATCTCCAGCACATCTAGAAGGATTCGGAACCATCGAAGCAGTTGCAGAAACTAAAGGCGCATTATTCCAAAGCCTATTAAAGGGTACTGCATTTGTTAATGTTGCCGATCAACGTATAACTCAACTTCAAACAGCTGGAAATAATATTTCTTACGGATNGACACCCGATTGTGATTATCCAGCAGATCTCCACCATGAAAAAGACGGTACTATTACATTNACTATTGATGCNGAAGAANTACCNACNAAATCAATAAATCTTACTTTNGCAAAAAATGTAATTGCCTGTACAGCTATCGCCAGAGAATTNGANCTGGNATGGGATNCTATTAAAGATAGAATAGCCACTTTTCTACCTCCAAAAGGTCGNTGTGANGTAATAAANAATGGGACATTNACTATCATAGANGANACNTACAATGCAAATNTNGAATCCACNGTGGCTGCAATAGAGTACCTTAAAGCTTTTAGTGGAAATGGTCAGCGTATTTTTGTATTTGGTGATATGTTTGAATTNGGTGATTCTTCTATTGANCAGCATCANGCCNTAGGTCAAAAATGCGATGAAGCTGAATTATCTGCCGTACTTACCNTTGGTTCTGAAACGATTGCCACAGANGGGGCTATCCGCAAAACAAATTTTCATCAACATTTTGANAGCAAAGATGATCTCCTTNAATCATTTAATNANATCGTTAGAGAAAGCGATAAAGTATTGGTGAAGGGATCTCGTGGAATGAANATGGAAACCATTGTNGAGGCTATGTTGGNCAACTAATGTTATACCATTTNCTCTATCCACTAANAGAAATTTTCTCACCANTAAATATTTTTCAATACATCACTTTTCGTAGTGCCAGCGCTGCAATTTTGGCATTACTAATCAGTTTCATCCTCGGACCGGTCATTATTCGGAAACTTAGCCAATTTCAAATCGGCGAAGANATCCNTGAATATGGCCCGGAGAGCCATCATAAGAAAAAAGGCACTCCAACTATGGGGGGGATAATNATTCTCACCGCCATTATCCTCCCCACTGTACTTTTGGCGGATTTGACAAATCCATTCGTAGACATTCTCTTAATTTCTACGGTATGGATGGGCTTGATTGGCTTTATAGATGACTATCTAAAGTCTATTAAAAAAATGAANAAGGGACTGGTAGCCCGTTACAAACTNNCTGGCCAAATCCTATTAGGAATCATTATAACATTTTGGATCTATAACACACCAGCTTGGGATAATTTTAGAACGGTCACTTCCNTGCCCTTCTTTAAAGACACAGTAATTGATTTTGGCATGCTATATCCATTAATNATAGTTCTTGTAGTTACNGGAACATCAAATGCAGTAAACTTAACAGATGGNCTCGATGGCCTTGCAGCTGGATTATTAGCAATCTCGTTTTCGGTATTTTCCATCATTGCATATATNAGTGGTCGTGTGGATTTCTCTGACTACCTCAANATTATATATCTCCCNGGTNCAGGTGAACTAACTATTTTTACAGCCGCGTGTGTTGGGGCTTGTTTGGGATACTTATGGTTTAATGCCGCCCCAGCAGAAGTATTCATGGGCGATATAGGCTCTTTNTCAACTGGAGCNGCTTTAGGCACATTAGCCATNTTGCTTAAAAAAGAATTNTTNCTCGTTATAATTGGTGGCGTATTTGTAGCNGAAGCNGTTTCNGTCATCCTNCAGGTTAGCTATTTCCGCTATACCAAAAAAAAATANGGTNAACCAAAAAAGTTATTTCGAATGGCACCATTTCACCACCACTTTGAATTGAAAGGTTGGCCTGANTCAAGGGTAGTGATTCGGTTTTGGATAATTGGTCTCCTTCTTGCATTNTTAACCATTACTACATTCAAAATCCGCTAATGGATATATCAAATAAAGNCCATATTCAAATCTCCGGTAAAAACGTTGTGGTCATTGGTATAGGTGAAAGNGGCAAAGGTGCAGCAAGTTTAGCAAAACATTTGGGTGCAAATGTTCTAATCAGTGATGGTGACTTCAATCCTAAAATGATTGAGTTAAGTAAGTTAGTACAAACTGTTGGGATCAAAACTGAATTGGGTGGTCATAGTGAACAAATTTACGACGCTGATCTATGGATTCTTTCTCCTGGTGTGCGTCAAGATGCTACCATCATTCAAAATGCGAANGCTAAAGATATCCCAGTTATAAGTGAAATTGAGTTTGCAAGTTGGTTTACTGATTCACCCATTATTGGGCTNACAGGTTCCAATGGNAANACCACAACTGTTCATTTGTTGAANCAAATGTGTGATACTGATGGATTTTCACCAGNTCTTNGTGGAAATATTGGAACTGCTTTNTCAGATATAGTCTTGGCGGATNTGGAANAAAATAAATCAGNCCGTATTTATGTTTTAGAAATCTCNAGTTTCCAGATGGAACACATTGTTCATTTCAANCCATTTATTTCTNTTTTTNTCAATATNACTCCCGATCATATGGATCGATATNTANCCATGNNGGATTATGTGCAGGCAAAATATAATATGATTCAAAACCANGATGAAAATGATCATNTAGTATANAATATTGATGACCCTATCCTNAATAANAAATTTATTGGNGTTTTACCTCANACTCATGCTTTCAGTCTTNTGGGAGCAGATAATACNTTGCTGACTANGAATTCCACTAAAATCTATGATGAAGCACACGCCACGCTGATTCNACTGAACCAGATCGCTTTGCCTGGACGGCATAACCTGGCGAATATCTTGGCTGCTGCGACTGCAGCAAAAATCCTCGGTATTCCCAACTCACGAATAACCCAAGTCATATCTACCTTTGTCGGAGTTGANCATAGACTCGAAAGAGTTCTAGATATTAACGGCGTAACCTACTATAACGACTCAAAAGCCACTAATGTNGATGCAGTTAAGGTTGCCTTAGATAGTTTTGACAATACCATCTACCTCATCCTNGGTGGTAAAGACAAAGGTGGGGAATTCTCACAACTCCTTCCACATGCCCAAAATAAAGTGAAGGAAATTGTCGTCTACGGACAGGCGATTGAAACAATCTCGGCAGCCCTTGGGGATGCGNTCAANCTGGANCANGTATCCAGTTTAAAAGACGCTGTCGAGATTTGTCATCTACGCGCAGTNTCNGGNGATATTGTCCTTTTATCTCCGGGCTGCGCAAGTTTTGATCAATTNGAAAATTTTGAAGAACGTGGNNANGNCTTCAAATCCATTGTAACTGAAATNGCNNCAGCATGANATATTTNGATATTATAACCAAAAAATATGACCAGATACTTCTGGTGCTAATNGTCACTNTATGTGTAGTCGGCACTGTTATGTTATATAGCGCAAGTTCNACACTTTCTCTCAGTGAAACNGGAGGCGTAACAGATACTTTATTTCTCNGTTCCCATTTGAAACGATTGATTCTAGGNATGATAATNATGTTCCTTTTTATTTTNATGGATTACAGAAAACTAAAAATTGTCGCTCCNTACTTAATGNTTGGATCTATCATCCTATTATTGGCTACAAAACTCATGTNCATTGTAAAAGGNATCANTTTNCCGGCACGGTGGTTAGATCTTGGGTTATTTACTGTNCAGACATCNGATATTGCACGGTTCTCTCTNATTGTATACCTCGCNTATTACATAGATAAAAAGCGAGACAAATTGAAGGATTTTTATGAAGGATTTATGCCACCTATTATTTTAATGACTAGTATTCTTGCTACCATTGTTATTCANCCGGATTTCAGTACAGCTGCATTAATAGGATTTATTGGGTTTTCAATGTTATTTATAGGTGGTGCACGACTNTCCCATATTATAGTAACTGGTGCCGTAGCAATCGTGGTGATGGTACCAGTCATGCTGATGCGTTCTTATCGAATGAAACGGATTATTTATTGGTTAGGTTCAGTTTTTGGGATGACCAANGGCACCGACCAAGAAGTTATTGGNTATCAGGCGCAACANTCTNTGATAAGCCTAGGAAATGGCGGCTTCTGGGGNCTAGGACTNGGAAATAGTTTAGAGAAGAACCTCTTNCTTCCCACGCCACACACAGATTTCATCTTTGCTATCATNGGTGAAGAACTGGGATTATTGGGAGCAATTTTTGTGATATCTCTTTTTCTCTTTATTTTTCAGCGGGGCATCAAAATTGCGAAAGAAATNACTGATCCATTTGGAGTAATGCTAACCGTTGGNATTTCATTTAGCATTATTATTTACGCTTTTGTTAATGTGGCTGTGGTTACCGGAATTTTNCCTGTGACTGGACTTCCTATGCCATTGGTAAGTCATGGAGGTAGCAGTTTGGTAATAAATCTGGCTTGTCTGGGAATTTTGCTAAATGTTAGTCAAACTAAGCGCAGCGTTAGCCACAATTCAGGATGGANGCCACAATTCAATGGCTAGNCCGATGAATATTATTATNTCAGGNGGAGGNACTGGAGGACACCTCTTCCCAGCCCTAGCCATTGGCGATGAGATTATGCGGCGTCATCCTAACGCANCCATNCATTATATNGGCTCCAAGTTTGGAATTGAAAAAGATGTTTTGCCTGTAAAGAATGTAACTCATTCACTTCTTCCGATCCGTGGGCTACAAAGNCTTTTNAATTTGGANAGTATAGGCAANAATCTTCTTCTCCCCATAAGATTNATCGCATCAATTGGGAAGATCAAATCATTATTNAATACTATTGACCCACAATTAGTTATAGGAACCGGCGGATATGCGTCAGCATTACCTNTACGTGAGAGTATAAGAAGGAAAATTCCNANATTAATCCAGGAACAGAATTCTTATCCAGGTGTAACCACGCGCTGGTTTGCNAAAAAGGCAAGTAAAGTGTGCATTGCGTTTGAAGAGGCACAGTCATTCNTAAAAAAAAAGTGTGTTTTGGCNGGTAATCCTGTGAGAAGTGAAATTAATTCTGGTAACCGTGAAGCGGGACTNCATCAATACGGGTTTGATNCGAATAAAAAGACTTTATTCTTATTTGGAGGNAGNCAGGGATCTCTTGCCNTGAATCAGNTTATGGATCAAATGGTTTCCTTTCTTTCNATATCAAATACTCANNTTATTTGGCAAACGGGNAAAAANTCATATAATGCTTATANTCATCATGNAAATGAAACAATNNGGGTTTTTCCTTTTATTGANGATATGGCCAATACTTATGCTGCAAGTGACCTTGTAATGAGCCGNTCTGGCGCAATTACTTGCTCTGAATTAACTGTCTGTGGAAAACCATCTATTTTAATCCCTTTCCCTGCGGCAGCNGCAGATCANCAANCAAAAAATGCNGATGCTTTGGCTCGTCACGGAGCAGCGGAATTGGTTAATGAGAGTGATATTATACCTGAAAAACTTGCCGCCATGATACAAAGTTTATTGAACAATCAAAATCAACTAAATGCTATGGCTTCAGCAAGTAAAAAATTNGGNAGNCCAAACTCAACTTCAGAAATTGTGGATCAAGCTATGGATTTAATTCAATAATGTTTCGAAAAGTNAATAAAGTTCATTTCGTCGGTATNGGTGGCATNGGAATGAGCGGTATCGCTGAATTGCTTATAAACCTTGGCTTTAAAGTNAGCGGATCAGACTTAAATGATTCTTCAATCATTCAAAATTTGAAAGNCAAAGGGGCATCTATTTTGGAAGGACATCATGCTAAAAATATTCAGGATTGTGAAGTCGTAGTCTATTCCAGCGCGGTTCCAAAGGATAACCCTGAATTACTTGCTGCTCACAAAAAAAATGTTCCCATTATCAAACGAGCTGAAATGCTAGGAGAATTGATAGCCCTAAAACAAACAAGTATCGGTGTTGGNGGCACTCACGGCAAAACCTCAACATCGTCAATGGTTGGTNCTTTGTTATCCAAAGCAAATCTGGACCCGACTTTGGTCGTTGGTGGCNTGGTTAAGAACCTCGATACTAATTCTAAACTTGGTTCTGGAGATNTNATTGTTGTGGAAGCCGATGAGTATGATAAAAGTTTCCTNCAGTTGAAACCAACTATTGCTGTTATCACCAATATNGAANAGGAACATATGGATTGTTACGANAATCTNGANGATCTCCATAATTCCTTCGCNCAATTTGCTAATTCAGTTCCCTTTTATGGCGCNCTTGTGGCATGTTTAGATTCNCCTGGCGTTCAAAATATTCTGCCCTTGGTAAAACGATCGGTCATTACGTACGGTTTATCATCNCAGGCTGAAATCAGTGCAAAAAAAATTCGTTTCAATCAAATGAAAACAACTTACTCCCTTTACCGTAATAATCNAAAATGCGGTGAAGTTNCTTTANAAGTCCCTGGGNAACACAANGTCCTNAATTCTTTGGCCGCTACCGCCATTGGATTTGAAATGGGATTAGACACAAAAACCATTATTGCCGGTATTGGAAATTATGGCGGNGTACGTCGTCGCTTTGAGATNAAAGGAATAGCCAGAGNTGTNATGGTTGTNGATGATTATGCTCATCATCCAACAGAAGTNTCAGCNACTCTACAGGCAGCAAGAGATGGCTGGGATCGAAGAATTATTGCTGTTTTCCAGCCTCATCTATTTTCAAGAACAAAAGATTTTTATAAAGAATTTGCAACNGCCTTCATGGATAGTGATGTGCTGATTGTTACAGATGTGTACCCNGCGAGAGAANAACCTATTGAAGGTGTCACAGGCCAACTAGTATTTGATGCAGCGCGTTCTGCCGGTCATAAAAATGCNCATTATGTTCCAATATTAGATGACNTTGAGTCATCCTTGGATAAAATAGTTGAAGAAAATGATATANTCATTATGATTGGCGCTGGAACNATATGGNGATATGGTCAATCCTATTTTGATCATTTAGACAGCCAAGAGGCNGCTGCATAAAGTGGANNNCATGAAAACATTGAACNACATNACACAAGGTATNTTTTTAAANGATGAAGCNATGACACNTCATACTTCTTANGGTATCGGTGGACCNGCAAAAGCNTATATCATCCCTAAAGATNAAGATGATCTTTCCAATATCTTACAATTTGCCANTAAGTATCATATTTCGACCNATTTTGTCGGTTCAGGGTCAAATTTATTGGTATCAGATAAAGGNATAGATGGATTGGTTATTACCTTAGGAAAAGCATTGAAACACTTTGAGATTAAAGGTACAACAGTATTTGCAGAATCTGGCGTAATGCTTGGTAAAATGGTTAAAGAATGTATCAGTTGCCATTTATCCGGAGTAGAAAGCTTAATCGGAGTACCTGGAACCTTAGGAGGCGCCTTGGTTATGAATGCTGGTGCATTTGGTGGGGAAATTTCTAATTATTTGAAAAGGGTCAAAGTGATGACCATGGGCGGAGAAGAAAAATATTATAAACCAGGAGACATTAAATTCAGTTATCGGCACTCTACCTTCCCTCTCGATGAGATCGTAATCAGTGCTGAATTCGAATTGGTTCAAAGCGATGCCGAAACAATCGCTAAAAAAAGATCAGTCGCAAGTGGAGGCCGAAAGGCATCCCAACCATTAAAATTCCGTTCAGCTGGCAGCGTATTTAAAAACCCAAGTGAAGGTGCGGCTGGTTTCTTTATTGATCAAGCTGGTTTGAAAGGTACAAAAGTGGGAAACGCAGAAATATCTACTCACCATGCAAATTTTTTTGTGAATCATGGCAATGCCAAAGCCAGTGATATCGTAGAATTAATTCGACTCGCGAGAAAAACTGTAAATGAAAAATTTGGGATAATGCTTGAGTTGGAAGTGAAAACTTTGGGTTTTAAACCTGGGACATTTGACGTATGAATAAAAAGAAAAAACAAAGTTTAACATTAAGGAAAACCATTAGTATAGGATTGTTAATATTATTCCTCATTACCTTGTCCGGCGCAGCCAAATGGGCTAATTATCGCCAAACATTCCACCTAACCAAAATCAATATTTATGGATATGATATCCTTGAAAAAACAGATTATGAAGAAATACTATCTCAATTTAAAGTTCAATCTATTTATGATTTTGATTTGCGTGAAATCGCAGAAACGATTGAAAACAATCCATTTGTAAGAGCAGCCCAAATCAGCCGTCAATACCCGAATAAGATGAGAGTCAATATCGTAGAACGTAAGCCTTTGGCAATCATTAATTTAAAGGAGCAGCTCATGATTGATGGTGATGCTGTTATCCTCCCAAATCACCGTTATAGCAATAGTGTATTAATTCCTATCTTATCTGGGTTTAATTCAGAAAAAGATTTGTATCCACACGGTGAGGAAACCTATTCAATCAAAGTAAAGGAGGCCGTGTCAATTCTTAACCAATTATCTGATAGTTATCCAGATCTATATAATAATATTTCAGAACTTACATTGAACAAAGACGATGAATATGTAATCATCTTATCTGATAAACCAACTAGAGTGATTCTCGGAAAAGATAATATTTTAAACAAATTGAATATTTTAAAGAATTTTCATAAAGCTTTAGGACAACGCCAGTTAACCGATTTTCAGTTACTGGATATGCGGTATAATAAACAGCTGATAGCGCGGGAGTGGACATGATACGATCAAACCGTAATCAAGATAAATATATCCAAACCGGTTTAGACGTTGGTTCAAACAAAATCTGTTGTGCCATAACAGAAGTGGATTCCAATTCAAGTGATATCAAATTACTAGGAATAGGTACCTCTCCCGCTACAGGAATGAAGAAAGGATCCATCACCAATCGCAATCAATTAATCGATGAAATGGATCATGCACTACAGGAAGCACAGATGATGGCTGACCTTACAGTTCAAAATCTATCGCTGGGTATTTCCGGTGATCATATTCGTGGCATCAATACTCAGGGTGCTATCGCAATAGGTGGCAATAATGGATCAAATGGACACATACAACATGAGATTACCGATGGAGATGTACGAAGTGTGCTCGAACTAGCGAAGGCAATATCGCTCCCAGTGGATCGTGATATTCTCCATGTAATACCCCAAGAGTTTGCGATCGATACTATGGATTCCATCAAGGATCCCGTTGGTTTAACGGGTCGACGATTAGAAGCCAGAGTCCATTTAATTACAGTAGCCACAACCGCTGCTACAAATCTGGCTAGTTGCGCAGAAGAATTAGGCGTCACAGTAGATGGCATCGTTTATCAAGGATTAGCCTCCAGCGTATCAACTTTAGTAGAAGATGAAAAGAATTTGGGCGTTGTATGTGTAGATATCGGCGCCACCACTACAGATATTGTAATCTATTTTGATGGAGGCATACGTCATGCAGCAACATTGGGAATCGGTGCTGCCAGTATTACAAATGATATTGCTGTTATGCTTCAAGTAGGCATTGAGGAAGCGGAAAAGATTAAAAAAACATACGGATCAGCCAAAGCATCCATGTCCTCCCCCGATCTAGATTTTGAACTCCCTGCGCAAAATGGCGGACTGAAACGGAAAGTTTCTGAACATGAGTTATCTCGCTATGTGGAAGCGAGGATGGTGGAAATATTGCAATTGATCATGCGAGAAATATCTAGAGCAGATATAAAAGAAACCTTAACCTACGGAATGGTGATAACCGGTGGTGGATCAGAACTAAAAAACTTATCCGGACTAGCCCAAGAAACTATCAATATGCCTGTTCGGATCGGCAAACCCAATAATATAAGTGGCGCAGTAGATGTGGCCTCAGGTCCATCCTATGCCAGTGCCATCGGTTTGGCACAATGGAAAAACTTCGGAGAAGACCTTAACCAGTTTATGCCAGTGGAATCCCTAAAAGGCACACTGGATAAAATGAAAAAACTTATAAAAGAATTCTTTTAAAGAAAGAATTACTACACATACCAAGAAACCAAGGAAAGGAGAATCAGTATGCTATTTGAATTCGATAGTCTAGCTGAACAAAAAGCAAATCTAAAAATGATCGGTATTGGCGGTGCTGGAGGTAATGCGGTAAATCGTATGATCCAAGCAGGTATGAGCGGAGTTGATTTTATTGTAATTAATACAGATGCACAGGATCTGGATAACAATGCAGCAGAAAACAAAATCCAAATTGGTAAAAACCTCACTAAAGGTTTGGGTGCCGGTGCACGGTCTGAGATTGGTAAAGATGCTATGGAAGCAGATCAGGAAGTGGTTAAATCTATGCTAGAAGGTGCTGATATGGTTTTTATCACAGCTGGAATGGGTGGCGGAACTGGAACCGGNGCAGCACCTGTGGTNGCACAAATGGCACGCGAAATGGGAATCCTCACTGTAGGNGTTGTNACTCTCCCNTTCAATTTNGAAGGTCCTAAACGAATGAACCGNGGATTGGCTGGTATAACAGAGCTACGTAAAGCCTGCGATACTGTTATTAATATTCCTAACCAAAAACTGATGTCAATTGTTGATAAAAGCACNACGGTTGTGGANGCATTTAAACTAGCNGATTCTATNCTCCATCATGCATCCAAAGGAATCTCAGATCTCATTAATGTTCATGGATTAATTAATCTGGATTTTGCAGATGTTGAAACGATTATGAAAAATATGGGTGAGGCCGTAATGGGTACTGGAACTGCCAATGGTGAAGAACGTGCTGTTCTTGCTGCTCAACAGGCCATCTCTAGTCCTCTTCTAGATAATGCAACTATTTCAGGTGCACAGGGAGTATTGGTGAATATTACGGGTGGTGCTGATCTAACTTTAATGGAAGTCGATGAAGCAACATCCATCATTTTTGAGGAAGCTGGTAAGGATGCGAATATTATCTTTGGCGCCGTAATTGATCCATTGATGAGTGATGAGATAATGGTAACAGTCATAGCAACTGGATTCAACCGGAAGTCCATATTAGAAGATATACCTGCTACCCGTTCGGAGAATAAGGAAGTAACACCTACCCGAACACGAATCCTAGCTGAAAAAGAAAATGTGCCACTACATCAACAACCAAAACAAGAAGAACTAATTCCACAGAAACCTGTAATCGAACAACCGAAATCAGCTAAGTTTTTTGATGATACAAATCCAACAATTTATGGGAATGATTTGGATGTGCCGGCGTTCATTCGTCGTCAACACGACTAATTGAAAAAGTTGCCAATCAANCCTATTCGTTTACTATGTTTCTCGGTTAAAGTACTGGGTGAAAAAATATTGTTTTAATAGATTATTTCTTTAGAGAATTAATTTAATTATAATATGAATAAATCAATAGTCTGGAAAATTAAGAACCCCAGGCTAAATAACCTGGGGTTCTTAATAATCAAAAAAATTGCGTTATAAGTAAAATTTAAACTTTTTTGCCTTCGGATTTCATTCTATTTAGCACTTTACGAATACCAATCTTATCGATTAACCGTAAGCCCTGCGTAGAAACATTCAAGGTTATCCAACGGTTTTCATCCGTTAACCAAAACCTTTTCTTCTGCAAGTTAATATCAAACCGACGACGGGATTTGTTGTGAGCATGGCTCACATTGTTCCCATACATGGGTTTTCTTCCTGTTACATCACAAACTCTACTCATAATAAAATATTCTTTTTACGTTCAAAAAAGCCGAGGAATGTAAAATATTAACTATCTATTTTCAAATTAATTATAATAAACGAAAAGGTTTATTTTAATAAGGTCATTTTCTTTGTTTTCAAATTCTAAGGTTTGAACCTGGTAAAAGTAATATTTTGCCTCATACCACTTTAAAATAAGTGTTGGTTGTATATATACATTTAATTAATTATGCGCAATAAATTTGATATATGCAACTGGGTAATATAAATATAGATATCCCAATACTTCTTGCTCCTATGGCAGGTGTAACTGATTATCCATTTCGTGTTCTATGCAAAGAACAAGGCGCTAGTGTTGTTTATTCAGAATTCGTATCTGCACATGGTATTATCCGAGAGAATTTAAAAACTTTGAAAATGATTGAATTCACTGATTTCGAACGACCAATTGGAATTCAAATATTTGGTGATTCTCCAGATGTCATGAGTCGAGCAGCTCGAATGGTAGTTGATAAATTCTCTCCAGATATTCTTGATATAAATTATGGATGTCCTGTCCCAAAAGTTACAAAGCGCGGCGCGGGCTCTGCTGCACTTCGAGACCTCTGCTTAATGGATGACATTACAGTTGCTGTGGTAGAAGCGGTTCCGGAGGTTCCCGTTACGGTAAAAATGCGATCTGGTTGGGATACAAACTCCATTGTTATCCCTGAGGTTGGTCCGAGATTAGAAAAAATCGGCGTAAAGGCCATAACACTTCATCCGCGTACAACTAAACAAAGTTATAAAGGAGAGGCAAACTGGACCTTAATCAAGAATTTAAAACAATCAACAACGCTACCTATCATTGGTAATGGTGATATTAAATCACCGGATGACGTCATGCGTATGTTTGATAGAACAGGTTGTGATGGTGTAATGGTGGGCCGAGGCGCACTGGGAAATCCATGGTTTTTTAAAGAAGCTAATGCTCTTTATAAAGGTGAAACACCACCAGGAGCTCCATCTATTGTGGATAGGATCTCATATTGTCGTCGACACTTTGATCATATGATCGCTTGGTACGGTGAAAAGAGCGGCACTAATTTGATGCGAAAGCACTTTGGTTGGTATATCCGCGGATTTGATGGGGCTGCACCTTTTCGAAAGGAACTCGTTTGTGCCTCGGATAAAGAAGCTATGCTTGCTATTCTGAATTCTATATCATAACCAGTCATTGAATCCTCACTTTTTTCCCAATAACTTCTTGAGCTTTTTTCAATAAATTTTACTAATTAACAAAGAAATTTATGACATACAAATCTACTAGTATTCCCAAACCAGTGAATGAACCAATATTAACCTATTTACCTGGATCAACTGAAAAAACCAGTCTGAAGGCCAAACTGCATGAATTAAAATCTCAGCAGATTGAAGTTCCGCTCATAATTGGCGGCGAAGAAATTAAAACGGGCCAAATGGGGGAAATGCGCTTACCTCATGATCATCAGCATCTATTAGGATCATTCCATAAGGCAGGCGAGAAGGAAGTTAAAATGGCAATTGACGCTGCCCTAACTGCATGGAAAATCTGGTCAAAAACAAGTATGGAAGACCGTGCGAGAATCTTTTTGAAAGCCGCTGATCTTTTGGCTGGACCATGGCGTGATACCATTAACGCTGCCACCATGCTCAATATGAGTAAAAATGTTTTCCAGGCAGAGGTAGATGCCGCTTGTGAAATGATTGACTTTTTCCGATTCAACGCCTGGTATTCACATGAACTCCGTGAGCATCAACCTATGTATTCCCCTGAAGGCATGCAGAATACACTTGAANTNCGGCCATTAGAAGGNTTTATTTTTGCTGTATCACCATTNAATTTTACCTCAATCGGTGGCAACCTNCCNTCNGCNCCAGCNATGATGGGTAATGTGGCTNTNTGGAAGCCNGCGTCNAGNGCGGTTTACCCTGCCCACTTTATNATGCNTTTACTCATTGAGGCTGGACTNCCTGCAGGTGTNATCAACTTCATTCCCGGANCNGGCAGAGATGTGGGACCCAATGTCATGNCNGACTCTAATTTAGCTGGNGTTCATTTCACCGGCTCAACNGCTGTTTTTCANGGCATGTGGAAAGAGGTTGGNACAAATATTGCCAATTANAAATCCTATCCGCGTATTGTTGGTGAGACAGGNGGTAAAGATTTTTGTGTNGCNCACGAATCAGCGGATATAGATGCTCTTGTNACTGCCATGGTTCGAGGNGCCTTTGAATATCAGGGTCAAAAATGTTCAGCTATGTCTCGTGCCTATATACCAAAAACGATTTGGAATTCAGTAAAAGAAAAGTACATCGCAGAAGTGGATACTATCAAAATAGGCGATCCGGAAAATTTTTCAAATTTTATGAATGCTGTTATTGATAAAGCAGCATTTGATTCAATTTCAGAATTTATCGATTTCGCGCATAATTCGGCCGACTCAGAAATATTAACAGGTGGACACTACAATGATGAAATAGGTTATTTTATAGAACCAACTACTATTTTGACAGACAACCCCAAGTTTCGTACAATGTGTGAGGAAATCTTTGGTCCTGTACTAACCATTTTTCTCTATGAACCCTCTGAATGGAAAGAAACCTTGAAACTGGTTGACTCTACTTCAGATTATGCCCTTACTGGATGTGTTATTGGAGAAGATAAACAAGCGCTTGCTGAAGCCAAGGATTCCCTGATACATTCAGCAGGAAACTTTTATATTAACGATAAACCAACTGGTGCTGTGGTGGGACAGCAACCCTTTGGAGGTGGCCGCGCCTCCGGGACCAATGATAAAGCAGGCTCTATGTTCAATCTGGTAAGATGGGTATCCATGAGAACGGTGAAAGAAACGTTTGATCCACCAAAAGATTTTCGTTATCCATTTATGGAAAAAGAATAATCACGACCCATGCAAAAATCTGTTATGATTGCACTTGGGGGAAATGCCCTCTCTCCTAAGAATGAATCCGGCACCATTTACCAGCAATTTGCCCATACTCGGGAAAGCCTTGATGCAATCATGCATTTTGTCGCATTGGAATACAACATTTGTTTAACACACGGGAATGGGCCTCAGGTTGGAGATGAGTTGCTCCGAATGGATTTAACTCATAGAGATGTCCCCCCATTGCCTTTAGGAGTATGTGTCGCTCAGACTCAAGGCTCTATTGGATATATGATTCAGCAGTCTCTTCAAAATGCCTTAAAGCTCGAATATATCGACCGGGAAGTGGTTACTTTAATAACTCAAACAATTGTAGATAGTGAAGATCCTTCAATCAATAATCCTGAAAAATTTATCGGTCAAATCTTTAATAAAGATGAAGCAAATCGGATGGCCAAACAATTTGGATGGGTCATTAAAGAGCAGAATGAAGGGGAATGGCGTCAAGTTGTTTCCAGCCCACTACCTCAATATATTGAACATGGTAAATCGATTCAAACCCTAGTGAATAATGGTATTATCGTGATTGCTTCAGGCGGTGGTGGTATTCCTGCCTATTGGGATAATAGTGGGAATCTGGAAGGCCTCGATGCAGTGGTGGACAAAGATCTGTCAGCTGCTCTACTTGGGCGTGTAATCAAAGCCAATGAACTATGGATCATTACAGACGTGGATAAAGTTTGTTTACACTTTGGCACGGATGAACAACAACAATTGGCAGATATTACATTAACCGAAGCAATAAATTATAATGAAGAAGGACATTTTCAGGCAGGTAGTATGAGACCAAAAATTCAGGCTGCTTTATACTTTTTAAAACATCACGGAGAAAAAGTAGTTATCACCTCAATTGCAGGAGTTAAAGAAGCATTAAACGGAAATAATGGAACAATTATCAGGAACTAATCCATGAAAATTCATGAATACCAGGGTAAAGAAATTTTTAAGTCATACGATATACCAATCCAAGATGGCTACGTGATTGAAAAAATTGATGATGCGCTTGAAACAATCAAAAAAGTTCAAGAAGAATTCAATACAGAAGCTGTGGTTGTAAAAGCACAAATCCATGCAGGTGGGCGCGGTAAAGGCGGTGGAGTGAAATATTCACCAACGACTGAAGAGGCCTTGGCCAATACCAAAAATATGCTTGGTATGAATCTGGTTACCCATCAAACTGGCGCAGAAGGACAGGAAGTCCTCAAAGTATATATCACCGAAGCTCTGAACATTAAAAAAGAATATTACTGTGCCATTACGCTTGATCGAGCTCAAATCAAGGACGTTTTCATGGTTTCAACTGAAGGTGGCGTTGAGATTGAAAGAGTTGCTGAAGAAACACCGGAGAAAATTATCAAAGTCTGGATCGACCCTTTGGTTGGGATAAAATCATTTCAAGCTAGAAAATTAGCTTTCGGACTAGGGCTTAAAGGCAATGCATTCAAGATNGCTACTAAAGTTTTTATGAAAATGTATGAATGTTATATAGGTACAGANGCNACCATTGTAGAGATTAATCCATTGGTCCTTACTGAAGATGATNATATCGTTGCTCTTGATGCAAAATTTAATTTTGANAGCAACGCNATATTNCGACANAAANATATTGCTGAGCTTNGAGATATNAANGAAGAAGACCCCACTGAACTTGAAGCTAGTAAATANGATCTNAATTACATCAAGCTAGATGGCAATGTCGGCTGTATGGTAAATGGCGCAGGCCTAGCAATGGCAACNATGGATATTATAAAANTGGCTGGTGGTGAACCAGCNAATTTCCTAGATGTGGGTGGNGCAGCTTCGGCTGAAACAGTAAAGAATGGATTTAAGATTATNCTTTCNGATAANAATGTGAAAGCTATTTTAATTAATATTTTTGGTGGNATAGTTCGCTGTGATCGNGTTGCTAATGGTGTTATTCAGGCGGTAAAAGAACTGGGATTAANAGTNCCCGTCGTNGTTNGACTTGAAGGTACAAATTCANATGAAGCCAAAACNATTTTATCTGANTCGGGATTATCCATCATCCCTTCAAATGATATGAANGATGCTGCGAAAAAAGTTGTTGATGCAGCAATAAATAATTANAGGAAAAACATGTCTATTTTAGTNGATAAANACTCAAGGGTTATGGTNCAAGGGATTACAGGNTCAGAAGGTTCATTCCATACNGCCCAAATGCTNGANTATGGAACCAATGTNGTTTCCGGCGTCACTCCTGGTAAGGGAGGTCAAATCGCTCTAGATGGGAAAGTGCCNGTGTTCAATTCTGTNAAAGAAGCAAAACTNGAGACCAATGCCAACGTATCCATTATATTTGTGCCTCCACAATTCGCAACTGAAGCCATTATTGAAGCATCAGACGCTGGTTTGGAATTAGTAGTATGTATTACGGAGGGTGTTCCTATCCACGATATGGTAAAGGCCAAACGGATTATTGATCAAAAAGGAACACGATTGGTTGGGCCCAACTGCCCCGGTATTATCACAGTTGATGAATGCAAAATAGGTATTATGCCTGGATTTATATGTAAAAAAGGCAATATAGGTGTCCTTTCAAAATCAGGAACGTTGACTTATGAAGCTATAGGTCAATTGGTCAATGTAGGATTAGGACAAACAACTGCTATTGGTATTGGCGGGGATCCTATCATTGGCACCACCATGATTGATACACTAAAGTTATTTGAGGCAGATCCTGAAACAGCCGGTGTCGTTTTAATTGGTGAAATTGGAGGTCAAATGGAGAATGATTCAGCCCGGTGGGTTAAGGAAAATATGTCCAAACCAGTGGTTGGTTTTATTGCCGGGCAAACCGCTCCCCCCGGACGAAGAATGGGTCATGCAGGCGCCATTGTTTCAGGAGGAGATGATACGGCCGAAGCTAAAATGAGAATTATGACCGAATGCGGAATAACAGTTTGTGAATCAGTAGCAGAGATTGGTAACAAAATGAAAGCAAAATTAAACAATTAATACAAGCAAATAATCACCAAGTTTTCTAAACAACAATTAATTTTAACAAATATGATGGCGATTTTGTTTCTTGGTGCCAATAATATAAAATAGGAATTATTATAAATGGGTAACAGAACATATGCAATGATCAAACCAGATGCGATTCGGAATGGTCATATGGGTCGAATTCTTGATCGTGTCCTCAGTTCAGGATTTAAAATCCTCGGTGCAAAATTAATTCGCATGACCAAAGAGCAAGCTGAAGGTTTTTATGCTGTTCATTCTGATCGTCCTTTTTTTGAAGAATTGACCACATTCATGTCATCGGGGCAATGCTTAGTCATGGCNTTAGAAAAAGATAATGCAGTTGTGGCCTGGCGTGAAACGATTGGTGCCACCAACCCTGCAGAAGCGGCTAAAGGTACAATTCGGAAAGATTTTGCAACATCATTAGGCGAAAATGCAGTTCATGGTGCGGACAGTGATGAAAATGCTAATATTGAGATAAGATTTTTCTTCACCGAAAGCGAATTAATTAGCAATCAGTAACAGTTGCATTTTTCCCTTCTACCCCTTCAAATTCCAAGACAGGCATTCATACCTCGATTGAAATGATGGAAAGTAAAAAATATAACATTATCTTTTTGGCACTGATATTATTAGCATGTGTAAAAGAAAATTTCACAGTGATCTTAGGTGAATCAATCACTGCTTCTGCAGAGATTCCAGAAGATAGTGAAGACCTTGAATTCATTTGGGAACTGACAAGTGTTCCAGATAAGAGTGAAATCAAGAAAAGCGATATTCAATTTGGAGATGATAGTACCTTAATTAATTTTACCCCGGATGTTCCAGGTATATATAGCCTTGAGGTATCCATATTTCTATATCAAGATGAGATCAGTACAGAATCTTTTTCCTACGATGTAGTGGAGACTGAAATTGCAGATGTAAATACTCAAGAATTTGAAGAAAAAACCTATTTAAATGAGGGAGAATCAACTGCCGTTTCAGAACTATTGGTTGAGAATGATGACTCGAAATGGTATGATTCTGAATCAGTTGCAGATGTATTAGAAAATATAAAAGAAATACCTGTAGAACGAATCCTTAAAGAAGAAATGGTCAAAGAAGAAAATATATCGCCACCAAAACCTCCGGCATCTCAACCTAAAATAACAGTCAAAAAGAAAATTACTATAAAAGATCGCGGTTCTTCGATCCCCTATGATAAAGACCGTTTCACCATTCAAGTGGGGTCTAAAAAAGTATTAGCTGATGCTAAAAAATTTGCAGCAAAATTAATTGATGCTGGATACGATGCTTATATTCAAAAAGCGGTATTTAAAGAAACTAATGAAGTATGGTACCGAATTCGTGTGGGAAGTTATGCTAAGAGGCAAACAGCGAGTGCTGTGGCCAAATCATTGTCCGAGACCCAGCAGGAAAACGCCTGGGTTGATTTTGTTCGATATGAATATTAATACAGAAATCATAACCAAAGGATCTCATGGAACCAATGAATCTACATTTTGATGTTCGGGATATTTTCCGTGCACCCCGTCTAGCACTAAGTGGTAAAAAGATCTGGATCTTTCTCGTCTCTAATATTATTGGTTATGTCTCTTATTTTATCCTTAACTACCTAGCTTTAGCACTTTCAGGACAATCATTTAGCGAAACATGGACTGCGCAAGGATTATATCCTTGTTTNTATTTGGTCAATGGTCCTTGGTATGCGTGNGTCTTGTTCTGGNTCAGTATATTAAATTGGTTTTTTGCCATCCACCTNGCTTGTACTGCCGTTTCTCGTGTGACCTATAAACAGCTTAAAGGGGATGAATTTTATTCTGCCAATGATGCTTGGCAATATGTTAGGAAGCATTGGCATCCGATAATATTCACTTCGGTTTCTATGTCATTAATTATGATATTTTTTGTAGGAATGGCAATTGTATTTGCCCTTTTTGGTAAGATTCCTTATATAGGTGAATTCCTTTTTGCACTTCCATACCTGCTCTATTTTTTCGGCGCAGTTTTTACNGTATATACAGCAGTAGTATTTGTTGTTTCATTTATATATACACCGGCGATTGTTGGCACAATTGAAGAAGATACCATGGGAACCGTATTTAACAGTTATTCCATNACATGGAGTCAGTCCTGGCGAGTGATTGCATACCATCTCATTCTTTTACCTTTGAGCGCTTTTTCAGTGGCCTTTTTTAAACTAGCATCATTTTATGGTATTAAATTAATCAATACTGTATTTGGTCATGAGGCACTGATGGGATCAAAGTTAATAGAGATTGTAGGCTCTGCAGCACATATAGTTTGGCCACANGATCTATTAATTTCGATTGCAAATTCGTGTGGAGTAAACTGTTGGACATGGTGCGGTAGCACATGCAATATCAGTAATCATTTAGATAATTTTTATTCATTTTTTATTCCCGCTGCCTCTGTAGATATTTCTGGAACCGAATGTATTGCTGCATTTTTCATAGGAATATTTCTTTTCCTGATTACACTTTCATTTTTCTCTTATTTCTTATCGGTCCTTTCTGTTGGTGAAACATTGATGTTTACTATTTTCCGAAACAAATCTGATAATGACAATATCCTTGAACGTAAGGATGAAGAAGAATTGGAAGAAGAGGCGGTTGATGATATTAGGGATGATGAAGGCGATGAATTATGACTCCAAAGTATAGACATCTGGTTATTGTTNAGATTGACCTTATCTCCTNCCCTAAAATACTTGCTGAAATAGACTTGGTAAGGAGAGTTAATAAAAGGTAAACTTCNTGGCTAAAATGAAGCTGTTTAGGTCGGATTTAGAACAACTTATTTCCAACCAGCTTTTTGAAATCTCAACAGATAATTTAGATCTGGGTGAACTTCAAGTTGCAGGTAACATAATAATGTGCACTATTTCAGTGGAAACTGCAGCCAATGGATATCGTATCTATGGAAAATTAAATGCGAGATTGAAAGAATCCTGTGACCGATGTCTGNCCNATTTTATTGAAGATCATGAATCAAANATCAATGTGATTCTAACAAATGATGATACGTTACTTAATGAGAAAAATATTGATATAATTCGGTTTGCAGGTTCTGAAGAGTTTGTCGACCTTACACCGGTCTTTCACGACCTAGTTTTATTGACAGAACCTTTTAAACAGCTTTGTGATAATGATTGTAAAGGATTATGTTCAACTTGCGGTAAAAATTTAAACTTAACCACCTGTGCGTGCCATCTCTCTAAAGATGATACGCGCTGGGATTTATTAAAAAATATATAAAATTAGAATTTTCAGGAGTAATCATGGCATTACCTAAAGGTAGACAATCAAAAGCCCGTAGCAGAAAACGCCGCACCCATTATAAAGCTGCATCAGTGAGCACAGCTAATTGTCCACAATGTAGTCAGCCCAAAATGCCCCACAGGGCATGTCCCAATTGTGGATATTACCGAGGGCGTCCTGTTCTTTCAGCTACTGAGTGATTCCTATAATGAAAAACGGGAATTTATTAGAAAACACTTCAGCAAAAGTATTGACGAATTTTTAAAGTTCTCAGTTGAAAGCAAAAATCACAGCCACAGCACGGTACTTACCCGAACGAATCCTTTCAAATTTTGACCTTGAAAAAATGGTGGATACCTCGGATGAGTGGATTAGATCCAGAACGGGGATTCAAAAACGCCATTTAGTCGGTGAAGGTGAGGCCACATCGGACATGGGCTCAAAGATTGCCAAACAATTATTAGAAAAATCTGGAAAATCACCAAAAGACATTGACCTTATACTTGTGGCCACAAGCACTCCTGACTTTCTTGTTGTTTCAACAGCTGCCCTCTTGCAAGATAAAATTGGCGCTATTAATGCCTGGGGTTACGATATTGTAGCAGCCTGCACCGGTTTTGTGTATGCCATGGAAACTGGAGCTAAACTGGTGGAATCCGGGAAATATAATAATGCAATTGTTATTGGTGCAGATACCATGAGTTCAATTATAGATTATTCGGACCGTGACACCTGTGTAATCTTTGGTGATGGTGGTGGCGGAGTTCTTTTGGAACAGTCAGAAGATAAAATGGGCGTTTTAGATTCTATATTACATACTGATGGTAGTGGCAGTAAATATTTAGGAGTTCCGGCAGGAGGAAGCCTCCATCCAGCATCTAAAGATACAGTTGAAAAAAGAATGCACTATGTTTTCCAAGATGGAAAAACTGTATACAAATTTGCCGTAAAGAATATGGCTGATGTCAGTAAGCGTATCCTTGATAATAATAATTTAACCGGTGACGATATAAAATTATTTATCCCTCATCAAGCAAATCGACGTATTATTGATGCTGCTGCCAAACGATGTGGTTTAAATAAAGAAAAAGTATTTGTGAATATTAATCGCTATGGCAATACAACGGCAGGGACGATACCTATAGCATTAGATGAAGCGGTTGAGGCCAATCTATTGGAGAACGGTGACCTTTTATTGTTGGCCGCTTTTGGTGGCGGATTCACTTGGGGTTCAATGTTAATCCGCTGGGGAGACATCTAATGGGCCTGGCATTCTTATGTCCGGGACAGGCATCTCAAAAAGTCGGCATGGGCCATGACATTTTTAGAAAAACAAAAATGGGTAAACAATATTTTGAAGCCGCCAATGATATTATGGGTTTGGATATCCAAGACATTATTTTTAATGGGCCAGAGGACACATTAAAACAAACACAGTATACCCAACCAGCCATCTATATCGTTAGTGTAATTATTGGTGAATTGCTAAAAGAAGAAGGTGTAATCCCCTCCTGTGCCGCCGGACATAGTTTAGGTGAATATTCGGCTTTATCCCTAGCCAATGCATTTGATTTTATAACAGGTTTGGAACTGGTCAAAGTACGGTCCAAAGGCATGCAAAATGCTGAGCTCAATAATCCAGGCGCCATGGCTGCCGTAATAGGTTTAGATGATGAAAAGGTTCAAGAAATATGCCAATCTTATAATGATGGCATTGTGGTAGCTGCGAATTATAATGCTAAAGGCCAGGTAGTAATTTCAGGGGAATTAGAAGCTGTACGTTCTATTATGCCAATAATGAAAGAAGCGGGTGCTATTAAAGTAGTTGAACTTAATGTGAGTGGTGCTTTCCATTCCCCATTGATGAATACCGCAAAAGAAGTTCTTTCGAAAAAGCTATTATCTATAGAAATTCGTAACAGTGAAATTCCAGTATATGCCAATGTATCTGCATCACCTATTTCCAGCGGAGATGATATTCGCCAAGCATTGATTGATCAATTGGAGAAACCTGTCCTCTGGCACGAATCTGTTACCCGGATGATTAAAGATGGTATAACTGCTGCCGTTGAAATTGGACCAGGACGAGTCCTCCAAGGATTATCTAGAAGAATTGATCGTTCATTGAATATGAATGGTGTGGAATCTCTAGAACAAATTGTAAATTTTTCCTATGTTTGATTTGACAAACAAAGTGGCAATTATAACCGGCGCCTCACAGGGAATAGGTAAAGGAATGGCGGAAACTTTTTCTAAAGCTGGTGCCCATGTAGCTTGTGTCAGTCGTAATAAAGATAACCTTAAATCTGTGGCGGACAGCTTAATTAAAAATGGTGGGGCAGCTTCCTTCTATACCTGTGATGTATCAAGCCTAGATGCGTTTCAGAATACAATCAAAGAAATAGTAGAAAATCATGGCTCGGTAGATATTTTGGTCAATAATGCAGGTGTATGTAAAGATAAATTAATTATGCGTATGTCAGAAGATGACTGGAATAAAGTTATCAACATTAACCTTAACGGTGCCTTTAATGGTATCAAAGCGGTAAGCCAAATCATGATTAAACAACGTGCTGGGCGGATCATTAATATTTCATCTATCGTTGGCCTCATTGGAAATCCAGGGCAGGCCAATTATGCTGCATCCAAGGCTGGATTAATTGGTTTATCTAAATCCGCAGCTAAAGAGTTAGCACCTCGTGGAATTACCGTAAACGCTATCGCGCCGGGATATATCGCTACAGATATGACGGATCAAATCACAGATCAAGCTAAAGAAAATTTAATTACAAAAATCCCATTGGGACGCATTGGTAGTCCTAGTGATATTGCCGCTTCTGCTCTTTTTCTGGCTTCGGATGAAGCAGGATACATAACGGGGCAAACCCTTACGGTTGATGGCGGTATGGTCATGATTTAAATCAAGGAGAGAATAATGTCCACATTCGACAAAGTAAAAGAAGTCGTCATCGATAAGCTCGGTGTTGAAGAAGATAAAATCGTATCTGATGCATCTTTCGTAGATGATCTAGGTGCTGATTCACTAGATACAGTAGAATTGATTATGCAACTTGAAGAAGAATTCAGTATTGAGATTCCTGATGAAGATGCAGAGACAATTACCACAGTTCAGGCAGCTGTCGATTACATCGAAGCTAATCAATAAAAACTAGTGGAAAAACGTCGCGTTGTTATCACTGGATTGGGTGCACTTGCGCCTAATGGAAATTCGTTATCTAAATACTGGGATGCTCTTTCTGCAGGACAAAGTGGTATTGGTCCAATAACATATTTTGATGCTGAAAATCTGAGTGTCCAGATTGCGGGTGAACTTTCTGGCTTTAACCCCGAAGATTACTTCGATAAAAAAGAGATCAGAAAAATGGACCCTTTTACAATCTATACTCTGGTAACGGCAAAAGAAGCGTTATTACAGTCCGGGTTAAATAAAAGCGATATTGACCTGGAACGTGTAGGCGTAATTATGGGGACTGGTGTGGGAGGAATTCAAACCCTTGAAGATCAAAATAGCATTTATTCAAAAAGAGGTCAAAGAAGGGTTTCTCCTTTCTTTGTACCACGAATGATTGCCAACATAGCTGCGGGGAATCTTGCTATTAATTATGGATTTCAAGGGCCAAATCATACAGTTATTTCTGCATGCGCATCTGGGACGGACGCTATTGGATGCGCTGCNCGTACGATTCAATATGGAGATGCAGATGTAATGGTTACCGGTGGAGCTGAAGCAAGCATTACTGGACTCACCATATCAGGATTTGCAAATATGAAGGCACTATCTAACCGGAATGATGATCCTGAAGCGGCCAGTCGTCCTTTTGATGCTGATCGTGATGGTTTTGTTTTAGGAGAAGGTGCAGCATCAATTATATTGGAAGAGGCTACTCATGCCAAAGNACGTGGTGCAATTATCCTAGGTGAATTAGCTGGTTACGGTTCCACAGATGATGCATACCATATTACTCAGCCNTCNCAAGGNGGAGTTGGCGCCATCCTAGCCATGAAAAATGCGATTATTGANGCAGGTCTNAATCTTGAAGATGTTGATTATATCAATGCNCANGGCACATCCACACCTTTTAATGATAAAACTGAATCTTCTGCAATCATGACTCTTTTTGGTGATCATGCNAATAAACTGAAGGTNAGCTCAACAAAATCCATGATTGGCCACGCGCTTGGTGCCAGTGGCGCCCTTGAAGCTGCAGCATGCGTACAAGCCATACAGCATAATATACTTCCACCTACAATTAACTACACCACACCAGATCCAGAATGNCCATTGGATTATATCCCGAATAAAGCTCTGNNCAAAAATNTAAATGTGACNATGTCAAATTCATTCGGATTTGGCGGCCATAATAGCGTGATTGTTATTAAACGTTGGAATAAAGCATANTACGTGTCTNTCTTTGATTTATTATTCAAATCATTTAAATCTCATCCTCTNTCTAAATTAGAAAAAATCTGCCATTACCGTTTTCGAAATCTTCCCTATCTGGAACAGGCTTTCACNCANCGNTCCCTATCNAGCCTACCAAGGAAAAACTATGAGCGACTTGAATTTCTTGGCGATGCGGTCATTGATATTGTAGTAAGTCGGGAACTCATGCGGGAATTCCCGGAAGGTGATGAAGGAATNCTCACTCAAAAGCGTTCAGCTCTAGTTCAAAAGTCTTTTCTCGCATCNATGGGNCAATTGATGACTTTACTTGATTTTATAAANATTGAATCAACTGTAGATCTAACACAAGAAAAAATTGCTNTNAAGCAATCTGCTAATCTNTATGAAGCATTGATCGGTGCTATATTTTTAGACGGTGGNATTGAACCGGCAAAAAAAGTAATATTNGATACAATTTGGACCCATCGAAGAGAAGCATGGAANTCCGTAAATTATAAAGGACAATTAATAGAAATATGCCACANNAAACAATTGCCNAACCCAAAATTTTTAGTTTCGGACGTATCTGGTCCTGATCATCAAAAGTTATTTGAAGTNCATGTGAATATTGGAGGTGTTATTTACCCAAGTGGGATTGGTACAAATAAAAAGNCAGCTGAGCAACATGCAGCNCAATATGCCATGGATGCTTTGCAAGACTAATCATCAATATTTTTTATTTTATCCCGAATACGNGCAGCAATNTCATATTCCTCTTTATCAATGGCTTTNTTNAGTTGTTTCTCCAATATATCAATTTTAGGCTCTTGTTGAATTTCTTCTTCAATATTTTGCATATCTTCTTCCCACACAATGGCTTCATCCATCACTTNATCAGCAACAAGAATCGGAGAATGCATACGCAGTGCAACAGCTAAAGCATCGCTNGGACGAGAATCAATTTCACNGTGACCCAACTTCTCACATTGAAGATCNAGAATAGAGTANAAAACTCCNTCCTCTAATTTTGTGATTTTAACAGCAGATANATTTCCGTCGATGCCTTGCACCAAATTAACAATGAGGTCATGAGTGAGTGGACGGGGTGTATCAATATATTCCATGGACATGGCAATGGCTTGTGCTTCATAAGCGCCAACAAGGACTGGNAGTCGACNTTCGCCTTNNAGCTCTTTTAATATAACCGCATAACTACGGTTCGGGTGATAATACGATATTTTTTGAACTTTGACGGGAATCATTATGTATCCTTAATTGAAATTAGAAACATGATGCTTAGTGTTCAACTTTTTTTGACAAAATTCTTTTTAGTTTATCAATTTTTATTACNGGAGTTGGATCTGTACCATGTAAAATCGCACACCAAAAGCTNACCCAATCACCAAAATGGATCATATGTATTAATCGTTCNACTTTTGATCCGCCCTNTACTGATACCACTNCGTGATNCCTTGNAAGATCACCNATGATCTCACGNGTTACTTCTTGCCGNGCAGCGNTCTGAGGATGATCNCCNTCNTCCGTCAACCAAATCACTNATAACTGATTAATTAATTCGGAATTATTTTCCCACCCAACAATTTCATTATGGTTCATTTCAGGAAGTTCATTATGAAAAGCTAGCATTTTAGCATTTTCACTTAACTGGTTTTTCCAGCGAACTGCCAATATTGAAGTNGCCTCATTNTCACCNTANATAATTGGNAAGGTTTTATAAATTTTCTGAGCCAATTNATATGTGGGATTCNNAACTATTTCTTCACCATACTGATCCCTCTTCAAANTNATAAGGTCAACTGCACANTTTANTTCATTGATTGTATCAGAACCAACTAAGTTAACTTTATTAAGTAAATAAAGTANGGGAACAAATGATAAAGCNAGAGCAGCTCGAGGCTGCANTCCANNNGGAANAGCCAGTACATCCATCTTTAGATCATGCATCCGTTCCATAAGAGAACCACCAGTTGTNATTCCGATGATCTGGGCACCCTTATCNTGAGCCTGATCGAAAGCTGCNATAGATTCCTCCGTATTTCCTGAATAGGANGAACAGATTACNAANGTTTTNTTATTNACCCAGTTAGGTAAAGTATAATTCCTGGAAACNAACATTGGGATATTCAGTTCATTTTTAGCTAAGAGACGAGCAACATCGCCACCAATGGCTGATCCACCCATGCCAGCTAAAACAATATTTTGAATACCATTATAGGCNTGATTGAGAGAAATATTATCACCAATNTTTACCGCAGNTTGAATGTGATCAGGAAAATCATATATGGCTTGGCTCATNTTACTAATATCAATTGATTTATAAGATTTCATTAATACGTCCTATTTAAAATCATAGTTGTAAACTGCCTTAAATGATTCCGCTTNTNCTNATTGATTACTTTCAGCCCTTTTTCAGCTTTATATATATAATGCTGAATNATTGTTTCNGTTCCAGTTTTTATACCATTTTTAACAAAATANGATTGNTAATCAGAGATTGAATTTTTTGCATTTACAAATTTTTCCCACTTATTAGAATCGTTATCCCGGGCCAAAATCATTAAGGCTGTTTGCTTTCCAGCAAAGATATCACTCCCCAAACTTTTTCCCATGTTCGATTCATGCCCAAAGATTTCGAGATAGTCATCTTGAATTTGAAAAGCTAGTCCAAGGTTTAGACCAAATTCAAATAAATTATGAGCATCCTCTTTTGAAAGTCCTCCTAAAAGCGCACCCAATTCTGCACACAGCCCCAATAATGCTCCGGTTTTTTTACCAATCATAATCAAATACTTCCCCATTGAAATGGATGAATTATTCTCGAATTCTTTATCCATCCCCTGTCCTTCACAAATGGTAAGAGCTACTTCATTAAACCGTTGATGTATAATATCGGATAATCCTTTAAGTGAAAGTTGAGCTAAAACAAAAAGGGCATCTCCAGAAAGGATGGCTGTGGAATCATCCCATTTATTATGCACACTCTTCTGGCCATGCCTTGTATCATCCCCATCCATAATATCATCATGCACTAACGTAAAATTATGGAGAAGTTCGACCGCGATACCTAATTTCATTAAATCTGCAGGATTAGCGCTATAAGCCTGTCCTACTAGATGAACAAGAATTGGTCTGAGCCTCTTACCTTTTCCATTGATAACATATTGAATTGGATCGTAAAGATAATTTGGAGTTTTATTTAAAGGAATTTTTTGAAAGGCTTTTTCAATCTCACCCTTTATAAATAAAAAATGTTTCTCGTAGGAATTAATGTCCACCATCAAACTTGAGTACGCCGATCTCCTGAAGTTTATTCATAACTATCGATTGGATTTCTTCCATCCGTTCGGGGGTATTTGCCTCAAAGCGACAAACAATGACTGGTTGTGTATTNGATGATCGTACCAATCCCCAACCATCANTAAATTTNATCCGCACACCATCTACAGTACTACAGTCGTAGTTGGCAGTAAAATAGTCAATTGCTTCTTTAGCAATACGAAATTTTTCTTCATCAGATTTGGCTTCTAAACGTATTTCAGGAGTAGAATAATATTTTGGTAGTTCTGCCTTCAGTTCAGATAACTTTTTATCTGTTCTTGATAAGGTCTGTACGATTCTGGCCCCAACATAGATGGCATCGTCAAAACCAAAGAAATCATCAGCAAAAAAGATATGGCCACTCATTTCACCACCTAATTTACAATTAAGTTCTGCCATCCGTTGTTTAATGAGCGAATGACCTGTTTTCCACATAACCGGCTTACCACCATATTTAATAATCATTTCTTCCAATGCCTGAGAACATTTTACATCATAGAGGATTTCATCTCCTTCTTCCACAACTTCCGGTAGAAACAGAGCCATCAATTGATCAGCCCAGACAACATCTCCTGTTTCATCGATAACACCAACTCGATCAGCATCTCCATCAAAAGCGAGGCCAATGTCATAATCTCCAGATTTAATTAAATGCACAAGATCAGTCAGGTTATTTTCAACCGTAGGGTCAGGATGATGATTTGGGAAAGTTCCATCTACATCGCAGTACAGTTCCGTCAATTCAACATTTAATTTTTTAAATACTTCCGGCGCACAGATGGCTCCTGCTGCATTTCCGCAATCCATGACAACTTTAATTCTTTTTTGAATATCAATTTTGGAAACTAACATCTGTTTATAGTCTGATAAAATATCATAGGNAGCTTCCATGCCTTCNCCTATTTCATAATCCATTTTTTCAATAATGGCCCGAATATTTTGGATAGATTCACCAAAAACTGCCTTTTTATTTNGAGACATTTTAAAACCGTTGAATTCAGGTGGATTATGGCTCCCNGTGATCTGNACAGCNCCAGCTACATCTAATTTGAACATAGAATAATAATTTGCCGGAGTGGGTAAAATTCCTATATTNATGACATCAATACCAGTAGAAAGNACACCTGTTTTAAACTGNTCAATTAAACTAGGTGTAGTAAGACGAACATCTCCACTTAAGGCAATTTCCCTTCCNCCACTCCGCTTTATAAATGTGCCAAACCCTCTGCCCAGNCTTTCGACNACNTCTGGAGGAAAGTCATCTGAAACTTTTCCGCGNATATCATATTCTCNAAATATATATTTATTAAGATTCATTNATATCTTTCAANANAAAATGTNAATATGAAAATTAGTTATAATAAATAAGGTCTTAAACGACTGAATTGTGTTATTCGTCTGTATTTGGTTTTCGACGAAGAATCTTTTTCTGAGATTGAATTTTTTTTATCTGAATTCGTTTTTCTTTAGATGATCGTGTGGCTCTGGTGGGTACACGTTTTTTTGGTTTTTGATTCATCGNATNCAATTTTTCTCTTAATCGCTTTAATGCAATTTCCTTNTTCCGGTGTTGACTACGCTCGTNTTGACATGTTACAACAATCCCCGTTGGGANNTGAGTAATTCTNACTGCACTATCNGTTTTATTNACATGCTGCCCACCTTTTCCGGATGCGCGGTATGTATCGACCNTACAATCTTTTAACATGTCTGTGTNGGATTCAGGTATGTANATCATTCAATTACNCGCCTCAAAAAACCATTCGCTTTTTTTAGTTTTTCCAGCGCTTCATTTTTGGTNCAATTNNTTTTCACCATNACAACAGCNGTTTTTACTGATTTTCCCGCTTCAAACAACTTGGCCTGAGCATCTCCGTNTTCCAGGCCAGTTAATTGTGAAATAATTCGGGTGCCCCTATCCACAAGTTTCTCATTNACAGCCNTGAGATCTATCATAAGGTTCCCATAGACTNTTCCCATCTGAATCATGGTGGTAGTAGAGATCATATTTAGTATCATCTTTGTAGCTGTACCACCTTTCATTCGGGTCGATCCAGTTATAATTTCTGGCCCAGTACTAATTTTAATAGCTACATCAGCTACCGTTGATAGAAATGGTTTTTCATTACAAGTCAAGTAAACTGTTTTTGCTCCTATGGATGCCCCATACTCAATAGATGATTGCACATATTTGGCTGCGCCACTGGTGCTAATCCCGATTAAAACATCTCCATTATTTAAACCAAATGTTTTCAAATCATTTATCGCATTTTCCGCTTTATCTTCGGCACCTTCAATAGATTTTCTTAATGCATCATCACCGCCCGCTATAATACCGTTGAACCAATCACTTGGTACGGAAAAAGTTGGCATCATTTCAGAGGCATCAAGGATACCTAATCTTCCCGAAGTTCCAGCCCCTACATAAACAATTTTGTTCCCGTTTTGAATGGCGGCTGTCGTTAGTTGAACTGTTTTTCTAATTTCAGGAATCGCAGATTTTACTTTCTTTGCTATAGTTTGATCTTCATCATTTATAATAGACAATATACTTGTAATGGATTTATTATCAATCGCAGAAGAATTCACATTCTGTTGTTCTGTGGAAAGATCTTTTCTTTCAATGGATTTCATCGTTAATAATAGCCTTTTACCATTTTTCAAAGTTTTGCAAAATATAGCTTTGCTTCTTTCATTACTTTGGGTGATAACAATATTGATCCAACTACAGTTGGAATGGCCATAACCGCATACATGCCATCCACCAGATTGATAACTGCCTCGATTGTAATCATGGCACCAACCACAATAGTTACGATATAAAAACAACGGTAATAGAAAATACTTTTAGTCCCAAATAGATAGCCACTGCATTTACTACCATAATAAGAATAACTCATCATGGTTGAAATACTAAACGTAAGTACAGCAGCCAAAAGAAGAAATTTTCCGAATCCACCCAATTCTTTAATAAAGGCTGTTGTGGTCATAGTCACGCCATTTAATCCTTCTTCCTGCCAAACACCAGATGCCAGAATCACCATAGCTGTAATTGTACATACAACAATTGTATCAATGAAAGGTTCTAACATGGCCACCAGTCCTTCCCTTACAGGCTCTTTAGTNCNAGCAGCACCATGNGCCATATCTGATGTCCCTAGNCCAGCTTCATTTGAAAACAAAGCTCTCCGTACACCTGCAACGATTACAGCTCCAACNGCACCCCCCATAACAGCTTCTCCTGTAAAAGCATCATGGATGATTAAACCTAATAAAGAAGGTATTTCCGTAATATGATTAAAGATGACCAACANTCCTGAAAAAAGATATAATACCACCATAACAGGAACCATGTAAGANGCCACCTGAGCNATACGTTTAATACCNCCAAANATCACCAAAGCTGTGAGAATGGCCATAACNAAACCCTGAACAAAATTGCCTGTCATTACATTNNCAGAAAACCATCCATTTGGCTCAAAAACTTGGTTTCGAATAATATCAGCNANTTGGTTGGATTGGAACATGACCGTACAGCCTATCAGGCCCGCCATACTGAAAAGAACTGCTAAAGGTTTGAATTTTTTACCCAAGCCATTTTCGATATAATACATTGGGCCGCCCTGTATATTGCCTGCATCATCCTTNCCTCGNTAAAGAANNGATAAGGTACATGAAAAGAATTTTGTAGACATACCTACAATGGCACTAAGCCACATCCAGAAAAGTGCGCCCGGACCACCCATTTGAATAGCAATGGCAACACCACTTATATTTCCTAAACCCACAGTACTAGCCAATGCACTGGATAGAGCCTGAAAATGTGTAATTTCTCCGGGATCATTTGGATCATTATANCGTCCAAATAGTATGTTCAANCCATGTCGAAAATATTTAAAAGGAACAAATCGACTATAAAATGAAAAATAAATACCACCACCTAAAAGGATTATTAACAGGGGTGCTCCCCACATAAATTCAGCGAATGCGGAAATAATGGAATTAATATTTTCTAATAAATTCATTTCATTCTCTCAAAAAAGTTGCGAATTATACCCAAATTCTCNACTTAATAATTAATGCTATTTCAATGAAAAAACTAGATTTTTATATCATTCGTCAATTTCTAGTCACATTATCGATGACTTTAATAGGATTTGTATGCGTNATCCTTATCGTTGACTTAATAGAAAACCTTGATCGATTTATNGACAACTCNATCCCNGCTCATATTACTATTAAATATTATATATATGCCATCCCATGGTTTNTAAATATTGGTTTACCAATGTCGATGTTGATTTCAACCGTATTTAGTATTGGTTTACTTGCTAAACGNAATGAACTCTCTGCTATGAAAGCNACNGGAATTAGCCTGTACCGAATAGCGATTCCAATTACAGTTATTGGATTGATTGTCAGTTTTATTTCATTTGAATTGGATAATAAATGGGTGAGTAAAGGNAATGAAGTTCGCTTCAATATTGANCGAGAATATATGAANCGCCGATCACGNGTAANGGCTCAAACTGATTTGCGAAATGTATTTTTACAAAAAAATGAAAAGACCCATATATCCATTGATCGATATAGAGTGGATACAACAGTGGGTCGTAGCCTCACAGCTATATCATTGGAAAAAGGCATTGTTACCCNGCGCATGGATGCNCGAGGTATTGAGTGGATGGATTCTCTTCAAACTTGGAATGTGACTGATTTCTCTATTCGAGAGTTCACACTTAATGGAGAAGTGAAGCAAATTACCATGTCCAGAGGAGATACGCTCTTAAGATTGAATTTTANTCCGGAAGACATTAGTCAACAATCTAAAACTCCTGATGAAATGAGTTTTGCTGACCTAACCGCTCGAATTGACCAACTGAAAGAAAATGGCGTGGATACAACAAAATGGGAAGTAGATCGTTTATTTAAAATNTCTTTCGCCTTTACAAATTTGATTGTTGTGTTATTTGGTCTACCATTAGTCGTCATGAAATCTAAAGGTGGTTTATCTTTTGGTGCCGGTATGGGGATTTTCGTGATTTTTATATATTATGCNTTCATCAAGTTTGGTATGTCCATGGGTTATAATGGCGTAATGTCTCCTATGACAGCTGCATGGATGGGGAATGTGTTATTTTCTATCGGAGGGATTCTGCTTTTAATCCTTGTTCGGAAGTGATTCTTCAGGAACTGGAGATGGACCNCTGGTTGACTTTNTATCATCATCTTTTCGTCCTTTGAAACTGGTCATAGTAAAACCCAAGGATAAGTTTAAACCCTTCATTGAGTGGATCCACATTCCATTCCGGAATGAAAATCCTAAATCAATCATAACTGGACCACCATGAAATCCAACGCCCATACCCAGTTCAGTTCGATCCATACCTTCCCACGCAAANCCGATACGAAGTGGCATANCTGGGAAACGATATAATTCTGCACCCAATGCCCAGCGCCAACGCGAATGGGCATAGAGACGATTTTCAAATCCAGTTGTCAAATCAGAACTAATTAACAAATCATTCTTTTTATAAGAGACTCCAAATCGGAGAATAGACGGATAACGCACATTAAATTGTTTTACTTTTCCATTTTCATCCAGATTTTTTACTACTTTAGAACTACTANTAAAAATGGAACCTGATGACAAATTATCTGCCCTTAAGGAATCAATCTTATATGTNTATAATACTGCTACGCTATCCGATAATCGTTCGCCATCCCATTTCAATGGATATTTAATAATATCCTTAATAAATGAAGGCTTATTCCATCCAATGGTGCCAAGGGCATTGATCAGTGAAACCCCAAACCTCATTCCATTGAATTCTTTCGTTGCCACACCAATATCCAATCCATATCCTGAGCCACCAAACCCTTGTCTTAGATAATANGAACCTGAGCCATAAACGGCCTNNGGTGTTGTAATAAAATTTGCATTACTCGAATCAGGATCGATACCCATGTAGAATAATCCCTGGAGGTATTTCAAAGTNAANCCAATTGCGAATGATTCATAAGGAACAGCGAAAGAAAATCCCAATTCATGAACACTCATAATCTCCATAGCAAGTGTCATGTCAATTTCAGGATTATTTGTATTCCCTTCTAGCATTAGACGGGCCATTCCAGCAGGAAGAGCATAAGAACCCATGTAAAAGATGTTGGATGTGAAGGCCATATTCCCTGATGCGTAGTTTATCCCTGGAATTGCCACTTGACCAATCATATCAAACGTTAGCCCACCATTGTTTTCAAGCCGATTAATAATCATTGTNTTTTCATCATTATCCAAGGTATCTCCACTNAGTGCTTTCATTGCTGCCATNGATAAATAATTATTTCCCAGNCCAAAATCTAGGCCACCCACTTGAATCATAAATGGTTTGTCCTTTTGAAATGCGATCAGACCTGGGTTGAAACCCACTGAGTAAATACCATCCGCAATAGTTGTTGTCGCACCTGCTAGAGCAACAGATCGGGGATCACGTTTTTGACCATAAACGCTAGTTAATAATAGAAAAAGTATAAGCGGGACGAATCTTTTCAATATTTGATTTCTCCCGTCCACTTTAAATTAGAAATAATACGTTTATCTGATTTTGAACTACTACCATGGCTTATTGTGAAATACCAACCGGACATATCTCGCGTTTTTCCATCTGTTGATTTTACCCGGATTCGTATGCTGTCGCGCAGTGCAGTAGCCATAGAATTAATCTCCGTCGTACTGCTTGGCTTCCAATTATAGGAATTATCTCCCTTAACATTTGAAACGTCTTTGGCAATTTCAGTCCAACCTACATCCTGATTCACATCTGGATCAGTTCCGGCATAATATGCCAAATCAACTTTNTCTATACTTCCAAAGGTTTTCCACTTAATATTGATTTCTTTATCCTTATTTAAGATTTGGTTACCATTGGGATATTTAACAACAATCTCATCTGGTGCTGCAGNTGTCATTCCTGTACTACTCAGAATAAAAGTGATATATGAATTGATATCAATATAATCAGATGTTGAAATATAAACTTTTTTACCATTGGAACCGTTTAAGTGAAACCTTGGTGCCATGTAAGGTTGTCCCGGGTTAGTCATAAGCCGAATCTTTGATGTGCTGATGGGACTAGAATAGGTAGCAAACCCCGGTTCTTTAACTTGACCTGCATGAGAACCGGAATTTGTAACAGGATAAAAACTCTTAGGATCNGGCAATGGAATTTTCATCAAGGTATCAACATAGGAAAAAACNGTATCCATACCAGAGCCAGTTGTTTTTATAAGGTAAGTCATCCCATTTACNCAATCAGAAAAATCATCCATCACATCAAATATGAAATAATTTCCTTTTAAAGGGTTAAGAGTATCACAATTNGAGATCACATATACACTATCAGATTTGGCCCAATTTAATTTTACAACCATGGAATCTTTAAATGAAGATAGAGAANCAANCGTAGTATCAAGCGGAAAATATCCATTATTAGACATCAGCATTGCTAATTCGCCACCAGATGGAATTTTATTTTCTACAGTGAGATTCATACTTGCGGATTGTAGTGTAGAACGAATTTGATTCCTGTTACTATGGCTCATTTCCTTAACAGCTGTATTTGTTACTGAAATAAATGTCATTGGAGCCATAATCACTTCAAAGGGCGCCAGNAGACGGTATTTACCACCAATACTCATTCCTGCNTCCAGTGTACCACGACCATCAATTCTTACACGAGAGTTNACATTGAATGAAACTGGGTTAGATGACATAAGATTCACAATTGTTGTCTCACCCGTTTTAGGTGGAGTTGTTGTACTATCATGATAGGCGACTGAAGACGGTGCTTTATATTTAAGCACTGTTGTGCCTTCTCTAGATAAACGGATAATCGTTTTAGTGATGTCGCCTGAGTTGGATGGTCTAGCCAATGTAGATAATGAATTGACCTCCATGATATCTCCATTTTGATTCACAGATACCATATCAAAATCCAGTACTACTGGAAGACGTATTCCATTCAACATTTCAATTTCTAACTGAGAATTGACGAACTCCATTCCCATGAATCCAATAGGCATTCCATCAATCGCAAAAGTTGTTGATGGAAATTCTTGGATGATATTTGCTTCTAGAGATTCAAAATGAAGTTTTTTCAAAGCTACATCTAGAGTAATTGCACCAATATTGGAACCATCCAAAGGAATTATTGCAGTTTGGGTGGGTAGAACTGTTGACACATCAATAGTTAACTCTTTGAGTGCAGTATTCTGTCCAGCTGGGTTATAAAATGTATAACCATCTAATTTATATGTTTTTTCAAATGTCATACCCTTTTTAAGAACAGTATCAATTTTTGTTGAATCCTCACCCACAGGTGGAATAAAATTCTTAAAATTCATATCAAAATCCACATTGAGTGGGTATGTACTAGATACACTTTTTATTTCAATCTCATTCACTTCATTACCAATAAATCCACTGACGGATTTAAGTTTTCCACTATAGATCTCAATATCAGATGGAAAACTGATCTTAGGCAATGTCATTGGTAATTCAGATTTCACCACTTGAACAATGGCAGAGTCAACCCCAGATATTCTTAAACGAATCGCTACATTTACTTGCACTTTATCACCAGAATTGATTGTGATAGTGGCATCACTGGTACTGGCAATCCCAAAACCAATATCCAACCGGATTGCATTCCCAAGACTATCCTGGCTCAGTGATGTACTGGTTGGCCCATAGCTTGCATCTTTAGCAAGTGTAGCCTGTGTATGGCTCGCTAATGTTTTTGGTGGAGATGTTATATCCGTGATCATTGAAGCAGTGGGTTTAATTACATTTGTCGGTAAACCATCATTTGTAATAGTTGATACAAAATCACTTACTGTTGCACCGGCATCTGCCTTAATAATCAATCCATCTACCGATTGTATAAAAGTAGGCAATTGACTTGATGGGATACTGGGTAAGTTGATCAAAACTTGGATTGTGGTATCAATAGCAGATGCAATTGTATTCCAAACAGATTGGGTTACAGTTTGATTTGAAGAGGGTGGAATTGTAAATACTGTTCCAGCACTATTAGTTAACTGCCCACCTGGTGCTATAGGTATATTCAAATTAATTGTTGTATCTAAAGAAAATGAAAAATTCGGTGATGCAGTCGCAGGCTGAGGATATTTAATATTTTGATTGAGTTCTACCTCCAGAATATCTGTACCAACTGATGTGTCGGGAAGGATTCCCTCAAACATCAATTGCATTCCGATAGAATCTGGTGTGGAAAAAATCTGTTTATTATCAACCATACCCTCAAGTGAATATTTTTTTTGAACTAGTGGAAATGAC
>PAIR01000022.1 GCA_002704905.1 Fidelibacterota bacterium | reverse complement strand
CATGTACCAGCCCATATATCTCTAAATATTAAAGAGTTAGATCCTGATTATTATACAGGTGCATTGCACAAATGGTTGTGCTGCCCTAAAGGAATTTCCTTTCTTTATGTAAAAAAAGAGTATCAAGAAGGTATTCAGCCCATGGTTAAAAGTTGGGGCTGGGGAGAGGAATATGAAGAATTTAAATTTTCAACTCAATTGCATAGTTCTAGTCGGTTTATTAATGTTTTCCAATGGCAAGGGACAAAGGACATGAGTGTATTTTTTACTGTTCCAGAAGCCATACAATTTCAAAAAGAACATGATTGGGATTCAGTGCGATCAAGATGTTTTAATATGGTTATAGAAGCGAGGAACCGTATCACTGAAATTACCAAACTACCTAAAATATGTCCTGACAATTGGCTTGGGCAAATGGCAACTATTCTTTTCCCAATAGAAGATACGGTTGCTTTTAAAAAGACTTTATATAATGATTATCAGATCGAAATGCCAGTAATGACTCATAAAGAACACACAGCTTTTCGCATATCAATTCAGGGCTATAATTCAGAAAAAGATATAGATCATTTGATCAACTCTTTAGAAGAAATAATTTAGTTGTCATTACTGTAGAAACACCCTTTACCTAGTATAGCTAGTGTTGGTGCAATTATCAAATTTATCAAGGATAAGAGTTGCCAGTACCAGTATTCTCCGTAAGAAACACCTAATGTCATGGTGAGGAATATTGTTGTTGCATGCCATGGAATCAAACTTTCGAACATGGTGCCATAATCTTCGATTGATCGCGATAAGACTTTTCTAGATATTCCGCTTTCATCATAGCGCCGCCCAAAAGCATCTCCGATAATAAAACTGGTAGCAGACTGATTTGAAGTGATTCCATTGGTAAATGCTGTGGCAAAAAGAGAAGAGATAATCAAAGAGGCTTTTGATTTAATGAACCCAAATGTTTTATCTACAATGGAGGGCATGGAATCAATGAGGTCTATACTCCCTATAAAGACAAAGACCATGATAGAAAAAATGATAGCTTCATTTAATTCATAAAGTCCACCACGAGAAAACAAGATATTTATATTTTCTGGTGCACCATTAATCCAATAAGCCATATCTGAATTAAAACCTCGATGAATTGTGGCCATTACATCTGCTGATGAATATGGTTGAAAGATCAATGCGATTAAGGTTGCAGACATGGATGAAGTAAGGAGTGTGGGAAGGGTGGCCATTTTACGAATCGAGCCGATAAGAACAATTGCAGGTGGTATTAAAAGCCACCCATTGAAATTGAACATTGAAGAAATAGAATTCAAAGTTAAGGTGACCTGTTGAGTATTTACTTCACTTCCAGTTGGTGGAAAAACAAATCCAAGAATAAAATAAATAACTGCTGCGATCAATGCAGATGGAAAAGTTGTGACCATCATAGAACGAATATGATCATAAAGATCAACATTCGTTGCCATTGCAGCTAAGTTAGTTGTATCAGATAATGGAGAAAGTTTATCTCCAAAAAATGCGCCACCAACAATAGCGCCGGCGGTGATGCCGAGATTTGCTTCTATAACTGCTGCAACGCCAATAATAACTACACCAATAGTTCCAATAGATCCCCAAGATGTTCCTGTGAGCGTAGAAAAAACGATGGGGATTAAAAATGCTAATAAATAGATATATGCTGGATTAATGAAACTTATACCATAATAAATCAACATTGGAATGGTTCCACTGACAATCCATGTCCCAATAATAACTCCAATAGAAAACAAAATTAGTATAGCAGGAAATCCTCGGGACAATTTCAGAACGATAGCATCTTGAATATTTTCCCATTTAAATCTTAGAAACAATAATTGGGTGATTGAAAATACTGCTGCCAACATAAACACAACTTCAAGGGGGAAAGATGGTTGTGCAAAAACTTTTGGTCTTATAACCATTCCATATATGATCAATATTCCTAGAAATAAAACAGGAAGGATTCTCAAAAGAAAAGGTAAATCTCGTTTTGGGCTCATTATTTCAGGTATTTTTTGTAATCTTTTTCAGTCAATGATTTATATCTATCTAACATACCTTTCTCACGCATGAGTTTTTCTATTCCTCTCATATCCATCGGGACAAAATCAGAGACCACTTCAGCACCTGTTTCGGTAATAATAATCAAATCTTCTAAGCGGATATATATGTTTTCTTCTGGTACACGTAAGGCCGGCTCTATGGTAAATACCATCCCTGGCAATAGCATTTTGGAATGATCACCAACATCATGGGTGGCCATACCAACTCCATGGCCTAAGCTAGCATACTGACGTTTTGAAGAACGAGCATAGCTCTCAACAAAATTTTCAGCAGCTTTACGATGATGTGCTTGATTGAATTTAGCTATTGAAAGAATTTGCTTCATTTTATCAGCAGCTTCTTTCCTTACTTTTACTGGTTCTATAAATGGTCTAATTTTGTCCAATATTGCTCTATAACATGCTACATAAAAACCGTATAACTGAGATTGTTCTTCAGAAAATTTACCATTAACTGGAATCATTCTAGTGATATCGCTCATATAGTATTGGAAATCCGGAGAGTAATCCATAAGCATTAGGTCACCATCTCTTAGTTTATCTTTTTTCTCATGATAATGTGGCATGTAAGCATTTGAGCCATTTGCTATAAGTGAATAGTATGCATCACCTTGTGCACCATTAATGTGGTAAATATATTTTGCCATTCCATCAAGTTCGTATTCATATATACCTGGTTTTGTAGATCGCATTGCTTCCATAAGTGCAAGACAAGATAGAACAGTTGCTTTTTTAATGACTTCAATTTCAGCATTACTTTTTATCAAGCGAAGTTGATCCAAAATCTTAGTCAAATCTCGGATTTCAGATCCTGCCATGTGTGCTGACATATTTTGATTAAAATCTTTATACCGGGGTTGGGTTTGATCCCAAGGGTCATTTTGGATATCTCCTTCATGGCGCAAAAGTAGATCTCGACTTTCCGCATGACGTTCCGGCGGGGATTGGTATAGGTAAACGATGGGTTTAGTTCGCATACGCATGCGCCAAAGATGTTCGCCCATCATTGTTGTGGCAAATACATGGTCTACCCCTGTCATAGCTTTTACAGTTTCTACATCTTCAGCAGAAAGAAGCGGCCCTTCGCTCCGTTCACGACGTTCATTTTTATGAGGTAGGTAGAGGGTAGTTTCACCAGAATCTCCTTTAATTATCATATATGCATGGGGAGTCTCAATACCGGTCAAATAATAAAATTCATTATACTGACGAAATTTTACGTAACCTGTTTCTGAAGGAGCACCTTGAAAAATTGCAATCGCATTGGATTCTAATTCTTTTGCTAATTTCATGCGTCTTGATTTGAATTCATCTGCAGTAAAAATAATCTCTGCACTGATTATATTGATTGTAAATATGCATAATAGAAAGAATTTATGTTTCATAGTTTGCCTCAAAATAAAACTGCCCCAATTTTCTATCAGGGCAGTTTTATGATTTTAGTTTATTAATTAAACTATTATTTAAATGGCTCGGTTACAATATCAGATCCAGCGTTCTTTTTAGATTCTTTTACAATACGCTCTACTTCGCGCATTAGATTCTGGTTTTCATAAACAACACCATCCTTGATCGTGTGAATAATACCCTGAGTTCGGTACATTTCTTCAGTTTCTTTATCCATATTGATAGCACCAAAAGGATAAAGGTAACGAAAATTTTCTGCTGGACTTCCGTCAACAACTAATATGTCGGCTATATATCCTTTTTGAATCATACCTAGTTTTGGTTCTAAGATTGTTTGGGCACTATTATATGTTGCACTCTGGAGAACCTCTAATGGATGCATCCCTGATTCAAGAACAAGTTGAAGCTCTCGAATATTTCCAAATCCACCTGTGGACCACTGGTAATTATCGTCAGTACCGTAGGCAACTCGACCACCACGTTTGTTGAATTCAAAGATTAAATCACCCCAGAGATCATACATGTAATGCCAGCGATATTCATCAAGTGATGACCAATTATACTGGAATGATGCATGCATATGAGGACTTGGCAGATGCATTTCCCAAAGTGCTTGATGTGTATATTTCTCATGCCAAGGTAAACCATGTGCTCGAATAATATCTCTGTTTGCTTCATAGGTAGCTCTATTTGGCTGCATAGTGACGCCATAATAAACTAATGAATCAGCAATATCATTTAAGAGGCGATGACGTGTCTCAGGATTATCTCCAGCCTCTATCCAGACTTGTGCTGCTTCTCTGAAACGTATATTTTCATCTGACATATTATAATCAACTGGATAATTCATTACACCACGGTTTAAGGCCGATTCTGCATAGCCGTAATGGTGGACGATCATAGTAACACCCAACCTCGCCGCATCCAGTGCATTTACTTGAGATGTTGATGATGGTTGAATATGAACGGCTGTAATCCCGCCGGCTTTTTCTATAGCATTTGCTGCCGCTCCAAACATGGTGGGATTCCAGCAGAGGTTATTTAAGTAAACTTGTCTAACTCCATTCTTGATCATTTTTTTTGCTACTTTATCAGCATTTGCAGGATCCATTCGAAATTCTTCGTCAAAATCAGTTTTACTTCCCCACCCATAAAGTGGAAAAAGTCGAGGCGAAATAACTTCATTATTTCGCTCAGCTTCAAGGATATTTTGTATTCTTCCTTCCTCAGCAGGTCCAATAGATGTAACGCCTGTAGCCAATTGGAGATAAAAAATATAATCTAATGGGAGGGATTTATTTCTGAGATGCAAGTGTAGATTAAGCATACCAGGCATTACAAATAAATTGTCACCTTCAATTATGCGATCGCCTTTCATCCTATCAGGTTTTTTAGGGTCATGACGCTGGATTTTGGCGATAACATTTCCTGTAACCAAAATATCAAAAGGACCATTCGCAGGACCACCATGNCCTGGAATAACCATTGCATTTCGAATGACTAGTTTTTGATATGGACCTTCCGCAAGGTCACCAAAATCAACCATTTGAGTTGGATTAGGTTTGTGCTCAACCTTTTCAAGTTGAGCTGATAAAGATGAAAGTGTGGCCAGTATGATAGTAGCTAATATGCGTAATTTCATGTTTTCCTCCTTCAAATTACGTTTAGACGATATGCACTGCAGGGTTGAAAGGGCAAGAGAATGTTCGAACTAAAAATAATCGATAATAGTGAAGACCAGGGCCGTGATCCATGCCCCTGTGGAAACCAATGAAAAAATACTTCGCCCCATTTTTGTTTTAGGGATAGTNTTGGGATATTGATTCGTTTTAAAGGATATTAATATATCGACCATGGGTATACTGGTGATTATTAGAAATAATAGACTNGTCTTCATAATGCTAATTTAGGATTGATATCTTATCCGATTTAAGACCATTATTCTAGGAAAGTTTATTAATATCTTATCCTTGAATTCAATAAATCATAGCGAGTTATAAAAGGAATCAATATGAAACCTGACTGGAAAGGGATTTACCCTGCCTTAACAACGAAATTTACTGAAGANGATCAGCTGGACATACTGGCATACCTCAATAATGTTGATGCACAAATGGATGCNGGAATTCATGGATGTGTTATTGCGGGAAGCCTTGGCGAAGCAAGCACTTTAACTCAAGATGAAAAAGTATCCTTACTANCACAAACATTATCTCATGTGAATGGTCGAATCTCAGTAATTATGAATATTGCAGAACAATCCACTAAAGAAGCGGTTACTGCGGCCGAAAATGCACAGGAGGCCGGAGCCGATGGGTTAATGATGCTACCGCCTATGCGGTATATATCGGATGACAGAGAAACAATTGAGTTTTACAAGGCTGTTGCAACTTCATGTGATCTACCAATTATGACTTATAATAACCCTCATGATTATAAAATTGAGATTACGATACCTATGTTTGAAGAATTGCTTAAAATGGATACCATCCAAGCAACAAAGGAGTCAACTAGAGATGTAACAAATGTGACTCGTATGAGAAATGCATTTGGGGATGACATCAAAATTCTATGTGGTGTGGATACACTGGCACTTGAGGAATTAGTTTTGGGCGCCGATGGCTGGGTGGCTGGTTTGGTGGATGCTTTTCCCAGAGAAACAGTAGTTATTTATGAATTGGTCAAACAAAATCGAATTGCAGAAGCAACAAAGATCTATCGTTGGTTTATGCCGTTATTAGAATTAGATATCCACCCTAAATTGGTTCAGAATATTAAAATGGCTGAAGCTAAAACAGGAATAGGAACAGAAAATGTAAGACCTCCTAGACTACCCTTAACAGGTGAAGAACGAACTCGGGTCCAAAATATTATTGATGATGCTTTAGCTAAACGTCCGGAAATGCCAGCTTTATAAATTGCCAATAATGATTGAAGCGAANATTATTGGGTTTTCAACTAGTGCCGANGGTNCCTCATATACTCAAGGGTTTAATCCTAGCACGGGTGAGGCTCTTGATGGAAATTTTCATAGAGCAACGCCAAATGAAGTTAATCGAGCTGTCGATCAAGCAGGTATCGCCTATAATATATATGGAAAGGTTTCTGGTAAAGAAAAAGCANTATTTCTTAATGCCATAGCTGACGAAATAGAAAATCTTGGAGATGAATTAATTGAACGGTGTTGCACAGAATCTGGACTGCCGAAAGTTCGAATTCAAGGAGAGCGTGCCAGGACTACTGGTCAACTTAGAATGTTTGCCACCCTTGTTGCAGAAGGTTCGTGGTTGGAAGCAGTCATTGATACTTCTCAGCCAGATCGGGCTCCTGTACCAAAACCAGACATCCGGAGAATGCTTGTCCCGATAGGTCCAGTAGTTGTATTTGCCGCCAGTAATTTTCCTTTGGCATTTTCTACAGCAGGTGGTGACACAGCTTCAGCATTAGCAGGTGGTAATCCAGTGATTATTAAAGCACACGGTGCCCATCCTGGAACTAGTGCATTAGTAGGCTCAGCTATNGTAAAAGCAGCTCAAAATACCGGAATGCCCGATGGCGTTTTTTCGCTGCTTCACGGTTCAGGTAAAGTGGTGGGCCAGGGCCTAATCAATCATCCGGGTGTAAAAGCTGCTGGGTTTACTGGATCTCAAACTGCTGGTCGAATATTGTATGACNTAGCTAANCAAAGGCCAGAACCCATTCCATTTTTTGCNGAAATGGGAAGTGTCAATCCAGTAATACTTNTTCCCAGCGCATTAAATTCAAACACAGTTCAAATGTTGACTGATTCTATTACAATGGGTGCAGGACAATTTTGCACGAACCCAGGCCTTTTGTTAAGTATAAAAGGAGTTAATCTGGATCAATTCATTATCGAATTAGGAGAATCTTTGAGCCAGGTTAGTCCCGGTGTTATGCTTACAGAAAAAATATTAAAGANCTATAATAGTGATGCAGCCACTGCAACTTCAAATAAAGAGGTTACAGTCGAAACAATAGTTCAGTCAGAAAACAAATCGAATCGANGTGNAGCAATTCTTGTTTCTGTTTCAGGAGAANCTTTTATAAACAATCCCGATTTGGCAATAGAGATTTTTGGACCTTATAGCATGGTTGTGAAGTGTGAAGATAAAAATCAATTAATTGAAGTCATCTCTAATTTAGATGGTCAATTAACTGGATCTGTTCTTGGCACACCGGATGAATCAATAAACTTTTCTAAAGTCATTGATCGATTAGAAAAAAAAGTTGGCCGTCTCATTTTCAACGGAGTGCCAACNGGAGTAGAGGTATGTTCATCCATGCAGCATGGTGGCCCATATCCTGCTGCAACTGATGTAAGGTTTAGTTCTGTTGGAACCATGTCCATCAAACGATTTGTCCGACCTGTGGCCTACCAATCCTGGCCTGATAATCAATTGCCTGATGAGTTGAAAGATGATAATCCATTAAAAATTTGGCGATTGGTCAATAGTGAATTGACGAAGANCTAACTAATTATGCCTAAACATGTTTTTCAATGTATTGACGCCCATACCTGTGGTAATCCTATCCGCCTGGTTAGATCTGGTGGCCCTAAACTTGAAGGTAAAACCATGTTGGATAAACGAGAGCATTTCATGATGGAATACGATTGGATACTGCNAGGATTGATGTTTGAACCTCGGGGTCACGACATTATGTCTGGAAGTTTTTTGTATGAACCAAGTAGTGACGAATTCGATATTGGGATTCTCTTTATTGAAACCAGCGGATGCCTCCCTATGTGCGGNCATGGGACTATTGGTACTGTGACCATAATGATACAGGAGGGTTTGGTTAAGCCAAAGACAAAAGGTGTTGTTGTATTAGAAACTCCGGCTGGTAGAGTAGATGCTTATTATACGTTGAAAGACAATAAGGTATCCTCTGTAAAGATTGTAAATATCCCTTCCTTTTTATACGCTTCCGATCTTTCTCTTGAGTCATCTCAATTNGGACCTCTTAAGATTGACGTATCTTATGGCGGTAATTTTTATGCTATAGTAGATATGCAAAAAAACTTTCCTGGAATTGATAAATTTACTGNTGGAGATTTGGGAGCCTTAAGCCGTGAGCTCCGCATAAAAATTAATGAGCAATATGAATTTGTACACCCTGAGGATTCGCGGATAAATAAATGTATCCANTTCCTTTGGACGGGAAATCCTACAAAACCAGAATCGACAGCAAGAAATGCAGTTTTCTATGGGGAAAAAGCAATAGATCGTTCACCTTGCGGTACGGGAACTTCTGCGCGGATGGCCCAATGGTATGCCCAAGGGAAAATGGGCAAGGAAGATATTTTTATACATGAGAGTATCATTGGCAGTCAATTTACAGGCCGCATTGAAAAGGTTACTAANGTGAATGATTATGAAGCTATTGTTCCCAGTATTGAGGGCTGGGCAAAGGTGTATGGATATAATCAAATTATTATTGATACTGACGATGACCCTTATGCCCATGGTTTTCAGGTAATTTAGACTTGCCTCATTCAGATGTTATTATTATTGGTGGAGGTGCCATTGGTCTATCTTCAGCCTATTATATCAATCGTATGGGTTATGAAGTAACGGTCATAGATAATAATACGCCTGATCAATATGATTCTTGTTCTTGGGGAAGCTCAGGCATGATTGTTCCCAGTCACATTGTTCCTTTGGCAGCTCCAGGCGTAATAAAACAGGGATTAAAATGGCTCCTGGATCCTGAAAGCCCTTTTTCAATTGA
>PAIR01000021.1 GCA_002704905.1 Fidelibacterota bacterium | reverse complement strand
TAATTAGATTTCACTAAATAGTACAACACACACGCTTGTTTGTGGAGGGTAAAGCGGAGAGAGTGGGATTCGAACCCACGGTACGCTATTAACGTACACACGCTTTCCAAGCGTGCGCCTTAAGCCGCTCGGCCACCTCTCCAGAAACTAGTTCACAAGGTATAAATACCCGGATTAACTAGGTTAGATTATTCTTCTTTTTCTTCCGTGGATTCGTCTTTTAAAGTTTCTTTAGAGGGCTCATCATCTACTACTTCTTCCTGTACTTCTTCCACTGATTGATTAGATGTATCAACTTCCTGAATTTCCTCATCAGGAACTGATTCTTCAGAAACGGTATCATCTTGGGTTTCTGCAGCGGGCGTATCTTCAGAAGTTGTTTCATCTACTCCAGATTCTGGTTCTTCAGCAGTTTCTTCTTCTATAATTTCAGCTTCAGGCTCATCCTTTGATTCAGCAACTGCATCATCTTGAGTTTCTGCAGCGGGTGTATTCTCAGAAGTTGTTTCATCTACTTCAGGTTCTGGTTCTTCAGCAGTTTCTTCTTCTATAATTTCAGCTTCAGGCTCATCCTTTGATTCAGCAACTGTATCATCTTGGGTTTCTGCAGCGGGCGTATCTTCAGAAGTTGTTTCATCTACTTCAGGTTCTGGTTCAACCGGTGATTCAACCATTTCCTCATTATTGACCTCTTGTGGAACATCTTCAACTGCGGTATCTAAAGATGGCATTTCAATATCAGCTAAATTAGCTTCATCATCCATCTTTTTTAAGGTAGCATCAAGAGTCTCACCTTTCTCCATGGAAATCATGGATTCATTAAACCGCCAAAATCCATCACGTTCGGATGGCACGCTTTTAACAAATTTAACGTGAACTAAATCTTTACCTTTTGGACTAGATGATGCTTTTTCTGCAAANCTCTTTTGCTTCTTAGCCATAAAATTTTTCTCCTAATAAAAAAACATGTAAAACAGCCGGCGAATTTAATCCATATTTATAATTTTTCATTAAACTATTGATTAAAAGACTAATCTGGNCTCCATTCATATTCCATGATTTCACCATCGTTCATATCGCGAGGCTTCTTTTCTCCAGTTACGACACGAATACGATTATTGTTCAAGAATTTAAATAAGCTTATTCTATTTTTATCAGGATTCTCCATNTCTAAAGTNATNACCCAAGGNTTTGAACTNAAATCAAGANTGAATTGACCTTNTTCNTGATCACTGATCTTTGTNCCTAATGANAANCCNTGCATAAAATTACCNTTTANNCCTGTTTCATCNGGTTCAAATTCCCACACCACTTCAATGATCTGACCTTTATAGTACCATTTGCCTGCCATATTACGGATATATTCTATGAACTCAACCAATACAGGCTCAGCTTGGTTTCCAGCGAAATCTTGTGCTTCCACACCCAAAGAATAGATCACACTGGAGCTGAGTGATTTTTCCATAGGTAATTTGGCTTTTTCATGTCTACCCTGAGTTAAATATTGATCAAACAAAGGAATTTTATGTTTTGTAACGCGATCTTTTAATCCACCTGTTCGGCTCCATATCATTGTACCATCTTTTAAATCTTCACTAATATCAATATCAATTTCTGTTCCCATAAAATTTGATTTNTTTGCTGGATAGTAAATCGTAATCACTGGCCGTGTAATATCATATTTTACATTTTCAATNATATTCGATTCTGATGCATTTCTTGCGAGATCTTCACCTTTGAATTGAATATTATAGATTGATCCGTCATTTAAAACCGGTGGATTTTTTGGAGTTTTAGGTGATTCAAAAATGGATTCTAATTCAACTCCAGTCAAATCAAATGTTACTGGTGAATTAGGGTCGGGCAATCCATCCACCTGTGTATAGATGAATTGGCCACTTCTCAANCCTTCATCAATAAAATAGGCTACTTCCAGATTATTAACAGCCATATTTGATTCAGGATATTTGATCTCCAATGTTGGTGNTTTATCATCATAAACTACACTCATAATGAACTTTTTCCCTGTATTACCTGCCNTATCCGTCCCTTCAAGTGTGATGCGGTACATTGCATCNGCAACAAGATTAAGATCACCCAGAGATGTATTATCAAAGGAACCCACATTTAATAGTTCTGGAGTTAGATCAAACGTATGAGGTGCTGAAGGATCTTGAGCTCCACCCATATGAATCCACGTATATTTACCANATATAAGNTCTTCATTAATAGTCCACTTTATTAACTGTGAATTAATACGAGAGCTGGTTGTAGGCTCAACATCTGTAAACTTAGGTTTGGTCTTATCATACATGACATTATCAGCCAACGTTACATTTGACACATTTCCTGCCCTATCGTAAGCAGATATATTCAAATTGTAATTGAGTCCATCTATCAAATCTTTTTGATTATTAAGTTTACCCTGGTTGAAAATACCTGGCTTTAGTTCATCTCCAATCAAATCTACCGTTACCACCGATGAACCATCTGTGGATTCCCATGTTAGAATTGCGTTAAGTAATGGTTCATTAAGATCATAGGCTACTTCATTAAGGTTGGTGAATCCATTGCTAATAGGAAAGCTACCATTTAGAACTGGCGGTATGTTATCAAAGTAGACCGCACCCAATTCAAATTTTGATGCATTCCCTGCTCTATCAATACCAAAAAATTCTACTGTATATCGAGCATCACTTACTAAGGATGGTGCTGGATCAAAATTTACTCCAGGATATTGGCCATCCATAAGTTGATCACCCACAAGTTTTGATTCATGAGTTCCTGTAGCATCAGTATTTCCATCCACCCAGGTCCATACCACTTTTGCCTCTGAAAGAATTTCATTCGTTTTNAGNCCAATTGTAGTNGAATTAATAAATGCATCANGGTTAGGNGAAGTAATAGAAATATCAGGAGGNACATNNTCAAATGTGACATTNGAAATCTCNTCAGAATTACCTTTATTNCCCGCAAGATCTGTAGCTTCAATTNGAACACTGTAAGTTGTATTAGCTGTCAATGAAGTTAANGTGCTGATATTNATTCCTGTTNTAAGTCCCTTTNTTAATTGATCAACAGTCAGTTCGATCTCATGAGGACTCATGGGGTCATCGATTCCGCCCTGGCGTTCAAATATAATTCTTCCTGATTCTAGTGATTCGTTAAGCTCGAATGCCAAATTTATTTTGGAGTAAAAACCACCAGATGCAGGGGAACTAATGGCTATTTCTGGTGGTGATATATCATATGTAATATCTTTTTGAGATATATTTTCTGCCACATTTCCCGCTATGTCTTCACCTGAGAATTCTATAGTATAAACACTGCCATCTACTAATTGGATATCACTATCAAAAGGTTCAAAAATATGATCGCCAGATTTGAGACGATCTACAGTTAATTCTACCACATGTGGACTCATAGGATCTTCTGAACCNGCAGTACGCGTAAATACCATTATAGCTTTACCCATTTGCTCCGATGTTCCATAAGAAATATTAGCCGAATTTATTCGAGAACCAGATGCGGGATGCGTTAGAGTAAGATTAGGCGGTAAAACATCAAAGAAGACGTCATTAATTGGAGTAACGTTGGCACTATTACCTGCTTTATCAAAAGCTTCGATAGTGACCTGATATCTCCCTCCATCCGCTAATTTAGATGTAAACCCAAGATCTATATCACTATGTACTCCTTTAGAAAGGTTTTCACTTNAAATAGGTATTCGATGAGGTGAATTAATGTCTGCTGTACCACTAGTCTGATTAAATATCACATGACCTGTTTCTAACACTTCATCTGACATAAATGATAATATGGTGCTTTTAATCTGTTCGGAGTCTAATGGTCGACTGATAGAAATTTTTGGCTCTTGATTGTCAAAAGTGATATTTGAAATAGACACATTTGATGCATCATTTCCAGCTGGATCTGATCCTATAAATACAATATCATAGATTGCACCATTTATTAAATTGGGTCCNTTCTGTAGTTTTTTATCAATAAATGTTTCGCCATATAACTCCTTGCCGATTAATTCAATTGATTGTGGTGAAGCTGGATCTTCTTCTCCACCAATCTGAGTAAAAACAATGGAAGAATTTGACAGAATTTCACTTAATGTATAACTTAANGTNTTATATCTTATATGNTTATTATTANTAATGTTATCTATGCTTATATATGGGGGAGTAATATCATATTTTATTTGATTGATTTTTACAGGTTTAGCAGCATTCCCAGCCCTATCATTGGCAGATAAGAAGGCTAATGAATAGGTTGTACCGTCAACCCATTTTATACTGGAGATTGTATGATCCCCTTCTATCATATCATTATCAGTTAATGTGATACTATGAGGAGAATTTTTATCATCCTTTCCGGATTCACGAGTTAAAACGATTTTTCCACTAATTAGATTTTCAGAAAGATTATAAATAATTGATGGTTCATTGATATAGGATTCACTCAAAGGTGTGGTTATTCTAACGACCGGAACTTCATTGTCAAATGTTATATTTTCAACCACAGCCTCAGGAGCTGGATTTCCTGCTGCATCTTGCCCTTCAAACCGAATATTATAGATGGATCCATTAGATAATTTTACAAAGGAAGATGGTAGTTTACCTCCTCGTACGCCTTGCTCTTTTTTACTTCCTGAAAGTGTAATCATATGAGTTGTCTTGGGATCTTTTTTACCACCCACATAATCGAAATAGATTTTACCATTAGCTAGATCTTCAGTAAGTGTATAAGTAATATCAGTTTCTCGTATAAATTCTCCGTCAATAGGTTTTATATCTACAAATTTTGGTGGTGACGTATCATAGAGAACTAAATCTACGTTCATGGGTTTTGATTTATTCGCTGCAAGATCCGTACCTTCAATTATAATCTTATAGGTGACCCCATTTACCAACTCAGGTGGCGACAAAAATGTGAAGTCTTGGTACGATCCCTCTTTTAACTGATTATCTGGAATAGACCGTATATGAGGTGATTTAGGATCATTTCCTTCATATGCTTCCCATCGAATGGTTCCCATTTCTATAGTTTCACTGATATTGAAAGAAAGTTTAGTATGATTCACAGGTCCATTTGATTTTGGCGATTTAATAACCAATTGAGGTGGTGTGATATCAAAAAGGACATTTTTTATTGTATCTGATGTGGAAACATTATTTGCTCTATCTGTCCCCTTTATAAGAATCTGATATGCTACTCCTTCCTTGGGTTTTATACCATAGTTCCTTAAAGTATGCTTACCTTGCGATAGATCTTCTAGACGAAGATCAAATGACTGTATTTCACCTGTAATGTCAATCCAAATCATTTGACCGGCGATTAAAGGTTCATTACTAGCATAAACAACCNCAACGAGATTCACAAAACTGTCAGATTTTGGTAGNGCTGTGATCATCTCTGGAGGTGATATATCGTAAGNAACCTGNTTTACAGTTAATGGCTCCGATATATTTCCTGCAAAATCGCTCCCTTGAATTGAGATGGTATATTGGAAACCGTCNACTAATGNTGCCGCATTTTCTAAAANGGAAGGTATACGTTCACCCATATTTTTTTCTTCACCTGATAGATCCACTACTTGAGTACCTCCAGACGAAATAAACTCTACAGAACCAGCTTCAATATCCTCTGATAGANTCCANCCGANATTCATGTGGTTAATAAANGTACCGGATAATGGAGAAAAAGATGTGAATTCAGGTGGTGTGAGGTCAATTTTCACATCATTTAGTTCAGCTGGAGTAGANAGATTNCCTGCTCTGTCTACACCACTAAGTGTAATCGTGTAGCTATATCCATCCTTTAATTCNGGAATAAAAAGATCATCTGAGTTAATTGATCCCGCGGTCAGCACATTGGGGTTTTCATATAATATTAAATTGTCAGTTTCACCAATTCTGGTGCCATTCCACTTGATTATAAAATCGTAAATATCTTCAGATGAATCGAATAATAGTTTGGTTTCTGTTGTAAATATATTGGAAGAAGGATAGGTAATTGTAATTTTAGGAGGCGTAACATCAAAAAGGATGTCAACCTTTCTAGTGGTATCGCTTTGATTACCTGCAGGATCCAAAGCAACATATAGCAATGAATATATTGCACCATCAACTAGGTCAGGAGAATTGGATAATACAATTGGACCAATTTCATCTCCTTGAAGTTCGTCCATAACAAGATTAACAAAATGGGGTGAATTATTATCTGGTTCACCACCAGTCCATTGCCATATCATTTGGGCCGTTTTTAATAATTCACTATTTACGTAATGAACATTTTTCTGATTGATAGCTATACTATCTTTTGGGCTGATAATAGTTAATTCAGGAGGAGTGAAATCATATTGAAGTCCTTGTACAAAAGCGGGTTCAGTTTTGTTACCTGCGCGGTCTCGTCCTAGAATCGTCATCATATAAAGGGCATTTTCAACTACTGAAGGATTATTCTCCAGAAGTATTTCTACATGTTCTCCAGCGGTCCGTTCTTCTTCTGATAAAATGGAGATATAAGGTGCCAATGTGTCTTCAATCCCACCGAGCCATCTCCATTTGAATTGACCTTCAAACAGTTCCTCTGAAAGGGTATAAGTCACGGCACTTGTGCGTGAAATAGAACGCGGCAATGGATAAATAATTGCAACCTCTGGTTTCGTAATATCATAAAGAATATTTTCAACCAAAATATGGTTTGATTCATTTCCTGCTGGATCAAAAGCAATGTAGCTAATATTATATGTAGATCCATCTACTAGCATCGGTGCATTTGTGATCACTCCCTCAGGAAATTCTTCACCCTTTAATTCGTCTCCTGTTAAAATCATGACGTGAGATGAATCAGGATCAACGACACCACCAACCCAAATCCATGTGATCGTGCCACGATCAAGCATTTCACTATTTTCAAAATGAATTTTCTTGTGGTTTACGGCATCTCCACTCTTTGGGCTGTACCACGTCAATTCAGGAGGAGTAAAATCATATTGAAGCCCTGGAACAAAAACTTTTAGTGTTTGATTTCCTGCGCGATCCTGTCCAGAAAATGACAAGGTATAAAGAGAATTCTCCACAACATTAGGTATATTTTTTAACTCTATTTCAGTATGAGCACCTTCCTTCAGTTCATCATCTATTAATTCAGCTATATAGGGCGCCAATGTATCTTCAACCCCTCCAAGCCATATCCATTTGAATTCACCCTGGTGTAAGTCTTCTGATAAAGTAAAGGAAATTTTAGTTGTGCTAGAAATCGAACGCGGTAATGGATAGTCAATGATCATTTCAGGAGGCGTATAATCATAAAGCACATTCGTGACTGTAATTGTATCTGCCATATTACCCGCACGATCCAAACCAGTAAAATGAATTGTGTATATACCGCCATCTTGTAAAGTTGACATGTTTTTCAAAGTAATCCTCTCATGGACTCCTTTTGACATTTCATCTTCTACAAACGGAATAACATGTGGACTGTTTTCATCCAAAATACCTGACATTTGAATCCATGTGATAGAACCTTTCTGGATACTCTCTGATATAGTATAGGAAACTGATTGGTGGTTCAAAGCACCTCCAGTTTCAGGAAATGTGTTTGTAAAGTTTGGTGGTGTAATATCAAAGAGTACATTAGTTATTACTATAGGGTCACTTTCATTGCCTGCTAGATCACGCCCTGTCAACAATATTGTATAAGTACTTCCATCAGTAAGTATTGGTTCATTGGTCAAATTGATATGAATTTTTTCTTCTGCAGATAATTCATCATCAATTAATTCTACTCTATGCGACGAAACACTATCCTCAGAACCGTTTATCTCAGTCCAAAGGAATTCGCCAGCCAACAATAGTTCACTTGAAGCATAGCTAACGGTTGGATTATTTATGGCTGCATCATTAAAAGGAAATATCATAGTTAATACAGGTGATGTAGTATCATAATGAATTGAGTCTATCTGCGTTGTATCTGATACATTACCAGCCAAATCATTACCAATAATTGAGAACGCATATGTGCTTCCATCATTAAGTTGAAAATGATCCGCAAGATTTACATAAGCCGTATCTAGAACCGTATCAGTAAAAGTATGAGTGTAGGGTGCGTTTTCATCAAAACTTCCACCCTGCCACTTTGCTATAAATGTCCACGACTGGATGGGCTCATTAGTACTCATATAAAATAGTTGGTGATTTAACCATTCACCAGTATTTGGCTCATTAATTGATAGGGCAGGTTGAGTAATATCGTAGATCACATTCTCTTTCAAACCTGGAGGGTCTGCTAAGTTGCCGGCCCTATCAATTGCATAGATCTCCGGATTATACATCACTCCATCAATAAGTGGACTTTGGTTATACGGTTTGAATCGATCAGATTTATCAATTTCTTCTTTAGTTAAAATAACAGTGTCCAATGGCACATGGGAAAAATTTGAATTCGGTACCCAAACAATATAGGCAGAATCAATGGGCTCTGAATGAGTGAACGATATTGATACATCCTTCATATAAGTATCCATATCCAAAGTCATTATTGGCGGACTAATATCATATGTTATGTGATTAATTGTCCGCTTGGTAGCCATGTATCCTTTCACTCCCTTTCCATTAAAATGAATATCATAAATGGAACTGTCTTGAAGCATACTGTCATTTACCAAAGAAACTGTATAATCACCCGCATAGATATCTGATAAATCAACACTGGAACTATCCAATTCACCAGGAATGGCCCAAATCACTTTCCCCCAAGTTAAGTCCCCGTCTAAATTATAGGTAATTTCACTGTGGTTTTGAAAACTTGAATCAGCTGGTCCCGTGAACCAAAAAAGAGCTTCCGTTCCATCTCCACTTAGTTTTACATCCATAATGAGGACACCATTAGAATCGTATTCAAACATATGAGTAATGCCCAGATCATCATAGTATTTATAAAGGAATTTGTGCATAGATTTTCCATCTGGCCTCCGGAACCATTCGTCACGAGTGGTTCGTCCCAAAGAATCATATTCTAACTCTTTTCCACCATATTCATATGCATCCACATCAAAAAATCGATACTCATTTGGTTTATCTAATTCATTCAAATTGGAAGTGGTAAAACGATCGTTCCATTTTTTGACTGAATCCACACCAAATACCCATTCGATATAAGATAATGATTGCGGTTCTCGACCAAAAATTGTTTGGTGAAAAATGTGACCCTTATTATCTACCAAGTCTTTTTGGCGGATAATCATATCGGTACCTGTATATGAATATTGTTCCTGGGCAATCACTTTACCTTGAGAATTCACTTTTGATTTAAGTATAAGGCGATCTAGCTCGTCATATTCTGCCTTGATATGATCTTTTCGAAGGATTTCTGACTTGGGTACATTATTCCCCGTAATGAATCCATGTTCATTACGAAAGTATTTGACATCTCGCTCGCCCGCAGTCAAGAACATTAAGATCAGTGTCAGGAGTGTGAGTTTGGTGGTTTTCACAAGCCCTTAATTTATGAGTGAATTTTCCCTATCGAAATGGGTGAATTCGCAAAACAATTCCAAATAGACAATAATTTTTCACCCTCGTCTTAGATTTTCTTAATCATAAAAGCATGATTAAAGATATAAAACAAAGAAATAATCTTTAAGTTAATAAAAAAATGAGGTCAGTTAAGATCAGCTTCCAATCTATTCCTTATTCCGTTTTTGACGCAATTTATCTTTTGCTAATTCACGCATATCAGCAACTTGATCAGATTCATCCATGATTTCTACACCAAGCAAAGTTTCTATACAATCTTCTAATGTAACAATTCCGGTAGTTCCACCAAATTCATCCTTGACAATAAACATATGAGAACGATTTTTAGTAAACTTATTCAAAACCGTTTCAACTGATTGTTTTTCAAAAACTGAGTCTACTGGCTCAAGAATATCACCCATAGTTTTTTCGAAATAATCATCAGCCATCGTTTCCAATAATTTATCTTTATAAACAATGCCTAGAATATTATCAATATTTTCATGAAAAATAGGGATTCTAGAAAAATGTATATCTTTATCCGCATCCATTAGCTGCCCCACAGTCTGAGTATCTTCTAATGCATAGATTACAGACCTCGGTGTCAATATCTCTTCCACATCTATCTCCTTTAAACGAAATAGATTCTCAATAATATCCGATTCCTGCTCATCGATTGAACCTTCATCCTCGCCCATTTCGGCCATAACAGTAATCTCTTCTCTACTAACCCTCTTAACTTCATCTTCATCATCTGACAATTTTGATGAAAGCACTTCACTTAGCCAAACAAACGGAAATGTGATAATCATCAAAAAACGAATTACATAGGCTGATGGGGATGCCAATCTTCGCCAATATGTTGCGCCAATAGTCTTTGGTATAATTTCAGAAAAAATTAAAATGCAGAAAGTTAATATTCCTGAAACAACTGCAACAGATCCTGAGCCATAAATATAAAGTGCTTGTGCTCCAACACCTGCTGCTCCAACCGTATTTGCTACTGTATTTAAAGTCAGGATTGCTGCCAAAGGACGATTAATATCATCCTTAAGATGTTGTAGGAGTTTTCCGCTACGATGATTTGTTTTAACCAGAGTTCCTATATGTGAATGAGTTACAGAAAGAATTACTGATTCTAGAGTGGAGCAGATAAAGGAAACACTAAGGGCGAGAAAGAAATATCCTAATAATATATACATTTTCTACAACAAACTTACACAGTTTTTACTGTAGTTCACTCTNCTTTTNCTCCTCGGTTAACAACAAACCACATAGGAAAGTAGACAATTGNCATCATNAGAAAACCAACAAATTGAAAAGNTATCAAATAATATGGCCAATCCCCAATAAGAAATGGACTATCTCCACTGGGTTTATTGCATAGAAACCAATAATTTGCTCCTTCGCCTAAAAATTTATTGACATAAGCTATAACAAAAGCCGTACCGCCAGTGATCAATAATGTATTCAAGAGAGACCCTTTTCGGCATCGCATTCCATCTACCCAAATAAGCCATATAACATTTAGAATGATAACACCATGAGTCAGAAAACTCCAAAAGATTGAAATATCACCATATGGCCACCGTGTTGGATCAGGCGTAATAATAGCCTGAAAGGCACCTGCCAAACCCCAGAAAAAAGATAATTCAAAGGCTGTTTGACTTTTTTTCCATAAGGCATAACTCGATAAAAATAAGCTTAATCCACACATATGGAGTGACAGGTCTTCCTTCATCGAAAAATCATCAATATAGAGTTGAAAAAAATCAAAAAGAAATTCTTGAAAAATGGTAAAAACAGCAAGATAAAGAGCAAAACTATTTCTCTGGGTTCGATTTAAGTAATTTCTTCCAATGAAAGGAAGGGCAATCCAAACTGCAATACAAACAAAGAGATATGTATTGTGTTCGAATCCAAAAGTAGGGAAATCAGTTGCGGACATTTTTCAACTATTATTTAATATTTATTAAAAAGTATTCGCTATACTTTTTGAAATACCTTAGCTATATAGACGGCACTACCATCTTTAAACCCATTATAGATTTTTGAACCTTTCACACCTGAAAAATCTCGAAAAGCGGGTTGTATCCATCTTGGGACGTGTTGTTTGATTACTGCCATTTTCCGTTCATGGATATCATCCAAAGCTTCAATCACCTCTGTTGTAATTGTAGCTTCTTTGATTTTGCGTAATTCTTCAATGGAAAATGCTTCTTCTACTTCACCAATCATATCTTTTCCTCGTAAGTCAACCCATGAAAAATAACCGTTCGGTTTTAATACACGAGCCACTTCACTTACAAACTCGGCCATATTCCCATAACAATGAGATGACTCTACGTTGATGATTGCATCAAATACACGGTCATTAAAAGGAAGAGATTCTGCATCACCCTGTATAAAATTTAGATTGGGTATATCACGATGAAGTTCTGATGAAAGCTCAATTGCTTGTGGAGAATAATCAAGACCTGTAATTTGAGTTGGCTCATGATATCTTGCTATAAAGGAGGATCCACCACCTCTTCCTGAACCTATTTCCAATACATTTAATCCTTTAATAGGAATTTGGGATGCCGTATAATTATAAAGTTCAATAAAAGGCCGATCTGATTCATCCTGTTCTTTCAACACTAAAGCAGGTCCTCCATTTTTTGGAGTAAAACCATAGTTCATAAATGCCCAATCTGCATCACGACCTCTATGGGCCAAGCGCTGATACCACCACTTCCAAAGTCCTTTTTGAAGCGATGGAGAAAGCCTAATAATTGCAATAAATATTCTTGCTAACATTTTTGAACCATCCTCATTGATTTATTTTTTTTTACCCACACCATCTAGCATTTATATCTCCCAAAATACTAAGCATCCGAGCATTAGTATAGGATAAAACTACCGTGTCAACCGATAAATTAAAATAGCAGCACGAGTTGTAGTTTTTGGAAAAGTAGATAAATCCAACCATTCGTCGGCAGAATGGGCATTATGGCCGTCAGGACCCATTCCTGCCAAGGCTGCATCCACGTGAGGTGCAACAAATGAAATATCGGCCGCACCACGCTTGCTCGGATCAAGCGGTTCTAATTTACCATACCCCAAGTCAAGGCTTACCTCTTCTAATTTATCCAACAACGCATAGTTTGCTTTTGTAGGCTCCATAGGAGGATAACTTGTTTTAAATTCTATTTTTGCTGTGGTCCCAGGTAAATTCTGAGAAACAATGTTTTCCATTGATTTCACTGCCTTATCGAATTGAATCATAGAAATCGTTCTAATTCCCCCATGAACTATAACAGACTGAGATACTACATTCGTTTTCCCAAATGCAGTACCGCTGGCATTTACAGGATCATATGAAGTATCTGTACCTCCAACCATTACACCTGGATTGAATGTTAAGTATTCCTCATTTGATAGCTCTTTTCTGAATGAATTAATTATCCGGGATGCTTCAAAAATTGCACCATATCCTAATGTTTCGCTAAACACACGAGATGAATGTCCTTGAATTCCCGTTGTTGTCAAAATCCATGAAGAAGCACTTCGACGCGCTATTGTACCAGTCTCCATTCCAATTGCACCTTCAAAACCAAGACCAATATCTGCCCATTTACCAGCGTCAATAAGCTCTTTTCTTACAATAGAGGAATGCGCACCTAATTTTTCCTCGTCACCAATAAACACCAATGTGAGATTCATATCTTTTAATTTGCCAATACGATTCAAAGCTTTCATAACATATAGCATAGATACAATACCACCCTTATTATCATCTACACCTGGACCATAAGCTTTATTACCTTGACGTATAAATTTTTGGAAAGGGTGGTCTTTTTCAAAAACTGTGTCTAGATGACCAACCATAGTAATTTTATTACCTTTGCCACCTCTCATTTCAGCAAATAAATGACCTGATCTTTTAACTTCTTTGGGATATGTCACCCAGTAGGTATTAAACCCTAACTTATCTAATTCTTTTTGAAATATCGTGCCAACTTTCTTATTGCCTTTGATATTTAGTGTGCCACTATTGATATTCACCACTTTCTCAAGTAAATCAATAGCGTTTTCCATATTCTTCTCTACGTGTTGCTGAATTTTCTTTTCTTCTTTTGTGAGGGATTGAGTTATACCTATACTTAAGAGAATTATGAAGTGGAGCAATGGTTTCATTTTATATCCTTATTGAATAGATTGTTTAACTGCTTCAGCAATGGATACCGCATTTGGTGTATCACTATGAATACATAATGTCTGCGCTTCAATTGGTACTTCTGTTCCATCTACTGAAACTACATATCCATTTATAATAGCTAAAGTTTGTTGGGCTGCCTGATTCGGATCAGTGATCAAAGCATCACTGAATTT
>PAIR01000020.1 GCA_002704905.1 Fidelibacterota bacterium | reverse complement strand
TCATTCTCAATATTAGTTAGTGTATTTCTATTCGTTATTGACAGAATTTTGGCAACTGTACTACAGGTAGTGCTTTAATCTATGAATTGGTACACCTTAAGAGTCATCTCAGGCAAGGAAAAGAAAATTCGTGATAATCTACGTTTTGAAGTGGATTACCAGAATCTTTCTAGTGAAGTGAAAGATGTTCTTGTACCTTCTGAAAATATCGTAGAAATGAAAGAGGGTAAAAAGAAGGTAAAAAATAAGGTTTTTTTCCCTGGATACATATTAATTCAAATGAGTGAATCCAAAGAAGCTCGTTACCTGGTTGAAAATACTAATGGCGTTATCAATTTTGTAGGCCCAAATAGTGAACCTCAACCGTTAAAAGAATCGGAAGTCACTCGAATTCTTGGTGAAGTTGAAGGTCGTGAAGGTCGTGAAGTTGTTTTGGCACCTTATAAAGTTGGGGATGCTGTAAAGGTTACGGATGGACCTTTTGCTGAATTCTCCGGATTCGTAACAGAGGTTAATGAGGAGAAACAAAAGGTGAAGGTATCTGTAAGTATATTTGGCAGGCCCACGCCGATCGAATTAGATTTTTTACAGGTTGAAATAGAAAAATAGGCTAAATAATGGCAAAAAAAGTTTCAGGTTTTATTAAGCTCCAAATTCCAGCCGGACAGGCAAACCCTGCTCCACCAGTTGGCCCTGCATTAGGACAGCATGGTGTAAATATAATGGAATTTTGTAAAGCATTTAATGCTTCAACCCAAAAAGAGGCAGGAATGATTATTCCAGTAGTCATTACAGTCTATGTTGATCGCAGTTTTACTTTTATTACTAAAACACCGCCCGCCGCGGTGCTTCTGAAGAAAAAAGCAGGTGTACCCAAGGGATCGGGTGAACCTAATAGGGAAAAGGTGGGGAAGGTGTCCAATGCGGATCTTCGCGAAATTGCTGAGATCAAAATGAAAGATTTAAATGCCAATTCTGTAGAAATGGCAATGGAAATGATCCGTGGAACTGCCCGCAGTATGGGATTAGAGGTTCAAGGCTAATGGGTATTTCAAAAAACAGAAAAGTTGCCAATGAAAAACTAGACCGAATAAAAGAATATTCACTTGAAGATGCGGTAAAAATGATTAAAGATTTGAAATTTACAAAATTTGATGAGTCTATTGATCTGGCTATCAATCTTGGTGTTGATCCAAGGCATGCAGATCAAAATATTCGCGTAACCACTACTTTGCCTTATGGTACAGGTAAGAATATAAAAGTCCTTGTAGTGACTCAAGGTCCAAAAGAAAAAGAAGCGCAAGATGCTGGTGCTGACTATGTTGGTAAAGAATATCTTGAAAAGCTTAAAGGTGGTTGGGATGATGTAGATAAGATAATTGCTACGCCAGATATGATGCCTGAGTTGGGTAAGTTAGGTAAATTGCTGGGTCCTAGAGGTTTGATGCCCAACCCGAAAAGTGGTACGGTTACTATGGATGTGTCATCAGCTGTAAAAGAATTAAAAGCTGGTAAGATTGAGATACGAGTTGAAAAAACCGGAATTATACACNCACAGTGTGGGAAGAGTTCATTTGAAGAAAATGCTTTAGTGGAAAATATACGATCTATTTATGATACAGTAATGAAAGCNAAACCNCCATCTGTNAAAGGTACATANTTTAAAAAAATGAGTGTTTCATCNACTATGGGGCCTGGAATTAAAGTTGATCAAGGAAGCATTAGGTAACTNAAATGCCAAATACAAAGAATATTGAACAAGTAGAAGAACTAACTGATAAGCTNGGTAGNGCAAATGCAATATATATAACTGAATATCTTGGATTAAATGTCGAAGATATTACAGAGCTCCGTCATGAGTTTCATTCCAATGAAGTGGAATATAAGGTAACTAAAAATACCTTAATAAAGTTGGCTGCTAAGAATAATGANATGGAAGGNTTGGATGATTATTTGATNGGATCTACTGCAATTGCATTTTCTTATCAAGATCCTACAAGTCCTGCCCGAGTTTTGAAACAGTTTAAAAAAGANCATGACCTACCAGTTGTGAAAGGTATTGTTTTCGAAGGAAATGTTTTNCCGGGAAGCGAATTCAAACGAATNGCAGATCTGCCAACCAANGATCAGTTGCTNGCTCAACTGGTTTCCCTNCTGAATTCACCGATGACNAANTTAGTATGGGNNCTTAAATCGCCAATGACCGATATNGGAAATGCTTTAAGCAATTTAAAAAATGAAAAANTTAATTAANACTATAATAAGGAGCTAAGACAATGGCNGATACAAGCAGAGCCGACGTTCTAACCTATCTTGAAAATGCCAATATGATGGAAATCTCTGAACTAATCGGGGAGATNGAAGAAAAATTTGGTGTTACTGCGGCAGCCCCTGCTGTTGCTGTTGCTACTGCACCCTCTGGTGGAGAAGCAGCTACTGAAGAACAAGATGAATTCGATGTCNTTNTAACATCCGCTGGTTCATCAAAAATAAATGTGATTAAGGNAGTACGCACCATTACCAGCCTTGGTTTGAAAGAAGCCAAAGAGTTNGTAGATAGTGCACCTAAGGCTATTAAAGAAGGTGTTGCGAAAGCAGAAGCTGAAGAGTTGAAAGTTCAACTCGAAGAAGCTGGTGCTTCAGTCGAATTGAAATAAATCGGCATATACACTACTTATCTTTCTAAAAGATATCACATCGTCCTTTTACACTTTTACATTGGAGGCTTAATTGGCTGCCATAACCAATCCGTACGCCATACGTACATCATTTGAAAAAACAAAATCTGAGATTGATTTTCCGGATCTACTTTCTGTACAAGTAGATGCATTTCAATCTTTCATCCAAGANNANACTCCTGAAGATGAGCGTCTAGAAATAGGTCTCGAAGAAGTCTTNACTAGTGTTTTTCCGCTTGAGGATTCTCATAGAAACTATGTTTTGGAATATAAAAGCTATTTTTTAGGACTGGCTAAATACACACCTGAAGAATGTATGGATCGAGGCTTAACTTATTCAGTNCCTTTGAAAGCTCGACTGGTTCTNCACATTACCAATGAAGATGATCGTAGCAAATACGATCAATCNATTGAGCANGAAGTATANTTTGGNAATATCCCTAACATGACGAATAAAGGAACATTCGTNATCAANGGTGCTGAACGNGTGATTGTTTCTCAGTTACAACGTTCACCAGGTGTATTTTTTGATCAGTCTATTCATCCTAATGGGACTAAGTTATTCCAGGGGCGGATCATTCCGTTCCGTGGATCGTGGGTTGACTTTACTACTGATATTAATGACTGTATNTTTTCNATTATTGATCGTAGACGNAAATTCCCTGTTACNATGTTATTGCGTGCCCTGGGTTATTCAACTAATGCAGATATTTTCCGNGCATTTAATTGTATAGAAAAAATAAAGCTTAATTCTAATAAAATATCGAAGNCAATTGGTTCTACAGTTATAGAAGATGTGATTGATCATGCGACTGGTGAAATATTTATGGAGGGTGGNGCTGAAATCACACAGGAAATTATTGATGAATTAAAAGCAGCTAAAATCAAATCACTTGAAGTTGTTAATCAGAATAAAAACTTCCATTCTATGATGTTATTAAATACAATGGTNAAAGATCCTAGCAAGAATACTGAAGAGGCNCTGAGTATTGTGTATCAATTATTGCGTTCGGGTGAACCACCTAATCTGGAAACTGCTCAGAAATTNATTGAACGTATTTTCTTTAATCCGAAAAAATATGANCTAGGNGAAGTAGGACGCTATCGCTTGAATCAGCAGTTTGGATTAAAAGTNCCTGTTGAAGATACNGTNCTCACTATGGATGACATTATTCAGGTAATAAATTTCCTTGTTGATATGCGTAAAGGAGAACGNGGTTCTGATGATATTGATCATTTGGGGAATCGTCGTGTTAAATCCATTGGTGAACAACTTACCAACCAGTTCGCTGTAGCATTAAGTCGAATGCTTCGTACGATCTATGAAAGAATGAATCTTCGAGAGCAGGAATCAATTACACCGCAGGATTTGATTAACTCTCGTGTNGTGACGACTGTGATTAATACATTTTTCGGAACTAGTCAAATGTCGCAGTTTGGAGATCAGACCAATCCATTAGCAGAGGTCACNCATAAGCGCCGTATTTCTGCCTTGGGACCTGGAGGTTTGACTCGTGAACGTGCCGGATTTGAGGTNCGTGATGTTCACTATACACACTATGGTCGTTTATGTCCTATTGAAACGCCTGAAGGTCCGAATATCGGCTTAATCTCATCATTGGCATTGCTTGCTAAAGTAAATCGCCATGGGTTTATTGAAGCACCTTATCGAAAAGTTAANGTAAAAGATGGTAATGCATTTGCAACCNAGAGTGTCGACTATTTATCTGCTGATGATGAAGATCGTGTAATGATTGCTCAGTCTGATGAAGAGTTAGGGAAAGATAGTAAACTCACCGGAGACCATATTCGTGCGCGGATAAAAGGAGATTTTCCAATCGTTACACCAGATCAAGTTCAATATATGGATGTGGCGCCAAACCAGATTTTATCCGTGGCAGCATCTTTGATTCCATTTCTAGAACATGATGATGCAAACCGTGCATTGATGGGATCTAATATGCAACGTCAAAGTGTACCATTAATAAAACCAGATGCGCCAATTGTTGGTACTGGTATTGAAACCAAAGTGGCTATTGATTCGCGCTCAGCTGTCGTTGCTCCAATAAGTGGACGTATCCATTATGTGGATGCTGAAAANATTGTTATCCGATCATACGATGTTCCNGAAGATCTAACTTTGGTTGAAGGTGAAAATCTGATTACAGTAAATCTTAGAAAATTTAAAAGGACGAACCAAAACACATCTCAAAATCAACGTCCCATTGTTTCCGAAGGAGATAAAATTGAGGTAGGCCAACCGATTGCGGATGGTACCTCAACAAGTAATGGTGAATTGGCCTTGGGTAAAAATATAACAGTTGCCTTCATGCCTTGGCGTGGATATAATTTTGAAGACGCGATCGTGATAAGTGAACGTCTAGTCAAACAAGACCTCTTTACTAGTGTTCATGTGAATGAGGTCGAGCTTGAAGTGCGCGATACTAAAAGAGGTGAAGAAGAGCTTACTCCAGAAATTCCAAATGTTGGTGAAGATGCAACCAAAGAATTGGATGATCAGGGTATCATACGCATTGGTGCAAAAGTTCGTGAAGGTGATATTATAATTGGTAAGGTTACACCAAAAGGTGAAACTGACCCTACACCAGAAGAAAAACTGCTCAGAGCCATTTTTGGTGAAAAAGCGGGTGAAGTGAAGGATGCATCGAAGCGTGCTGATCCAGGCGTGAATGGTGTAGTTATTAACACAAAATTATTTGAAAAACGCAGTAAAACTGCGCGCGCCGAAGAAAGGAAGAACATACTTGAACTTCAAAAAGTAACTGCTATCCGAAAGAAAGAGCTTAAAGAATCTCGTGATGAGAAATTGATGGTTATTCTAAAAGATCAGGTTTCTGATGGCATTCGTGATATTTCTTCTGGTCGTACTTTGATTAAAAAGGGTACAAAATTAACAGCAAAACGATTAAAAAGTTATAATTTGGAACGCTTCGCACAGGATGCAACTTGGGTTGAGGATAAACAAGCGTGGCGAAAGATTAAAGCGGTATGGCGTTCGTTTTGGAAAGAGTGGAGAATCATTGAAGAAACACTTGATCGTGAAGTTTTCAAACTGCGGATCGGCGATGAACTTCAGCCAGGTATATTGAAATTGGCGAAAGTTGACATTGCCAACAAACGAAAAATTCAAGTTGGGGATAAAATGGCTGGTCGTCATGGTAATAAAGGTATTATTGCAACGGTTGTTCCGGAAGAAGATATGCCCTTTTTAGAAAATGGATCGCCGGTTGATGTTATACTGAATCCATTGGGTGTGCCTTCTCGTATGAATCTTGGCCAGCTTTATGAAACGATGTTGGGCTGGGCTGGTGAAATACTTGGATTGAATTATTCTACACCTGTATTTAATGGTGCGACCCCAAGCGAAGTAGAAGGTGAAATGAAAAAAGCTGGCCTGCCTTTAACAGGTAAAACTACTTTAATTGATGGTCGGACTGGCGAAAAACTAGAGAACCCTGTTACGGTGGGGGTTATCTACATGATGAAACTGAGTCATATGGTGGATGACAAAATGCATGCACGTTCAACTGGGCCTTATTCTTTGGTTACTCAACAGCCATTGGGTGGTAAAGCACAGTTTGGAGGACAGCGTTTTGGTGAAATGGAATGCTGGGCATTGGAAGCATATGGCGCCGCTCACACCTTACAGGAAATCCTAACAGTAAAATCTGACGATGTTGAAGGCCGTTCTAAGGTCTACAATGCTATCGTAAAGGGTGAGGATTTACCATCATTTGGCGTTCCTGAGTCATTTAATGTGCTCATTAAGGAATTGCAGGGGCTTAACCTAGATATTGAATTAGATTAAGGGAGAATCGTTTTGACTTTCATTCAAACAAGTAAGTTGGACACTAGTAAAGGCTTTTCATCAATTACCATCGGTTTGGCATCGCCGGAAGGCACTCTGCAAAAATCCTATGGTGAAATTCTGAAGCCGGAAACCATAAACTATCGTTCTTATAAACCAGAAAAAGATGGATTATTCTGTGAAAAGATTTTTGGCCCTGTCAAAGATTATGAGTGCCATTGCGGTAAATATAAGGGCATACGTTATAGAGGTATTATATGTGATCGTTGTGGTGTAGAAGTGACGCGTAAAAAAGTCCGTCGTGAACGGATGGGACATATTACTTTAGCTGTACCGGTAGTGCATATTTGGTATTTGCGATCAATACCATCCAAGTTGAGTTACTTGGTAGGGATTAGTACAAAGAATCTCGAAATGGTTGTTTACTATGAGAAATTTTTGATCATTGAACCAGGCCAAAGTGGTAAAGAACAATTTGAGATGATCGATGAGCTTGAATACCTTGAATTAGAGCAGCTTTATGGTTTTGATGCGGTAAGCGAAGAAGAACGCGATAATGAAGATTTCTTCTACGCAACCATGGGAGGGGAAGCACTAAAAGAAATGTTGTCTCGAATGAATTTGGTTGAGCTCCGCCGAGAATTGGAAGATGTGCTAAAAAATTCTAAATCTAAACAGAAGCGTGAAGAAGCGCTGAAACGTTTGAAAGTAGTTAAATCGTTTCTTGTAGATCTTTCCAAAGTAAAAAGAATTAACAAACCAGAGTGGATGGTTGTATCTATTCTGCCAGTGATTCCACCCGAATTGAGACCGCTTGTGCCATTGGATGGTGGTCGTTTTGCAGCTTCTGATTTAAACGACCTTTATCGTCGGATTATTATTAGAAATAACCGCCTGAAGCAGTTAATGGAAATAAAAGCACCAGACGTCATTTTACGTAATGAAAAACGGATGCTTCAGGAATCTGTAGATGCTTTATTTGATAACAGCCGTCGAAAAACTGCAATTCGTAGTGGTACACGTCGCCCGCTAAAATCAATCTCCGATATGATTCGTGGTAAAACCGGTCGTTTCCGTCAAAATTTACTAGGTAAGCGTGTTGATTATTCTGGCCGATCAGTGATTGTTGTTGGACCTGAATTGCAACTCCATGAATGTGGATTACCCAAAAATATGGCTCTTGAATTATTCAAACCCCATATGATCAATGAATTGATGTCGCGCGGTTATGCGCAAACACCTCGTAGCGCTAAGCTTATGATAGAGGACAAGGATCCTATTGTATATAAAGTACTGGAATATGTGGTNCANGANCANCCAGTNCTTNTGAATCGNGCACCAACGNTNCACCGTCTTGGNATNCANGCNTTTCAGCCNGTNNTNGTNGATGGNAANGCNNTNNNANTNCATCCNTTGGTTTGTTCAGCATTNAANGCTGANTTTGATGGNGACCAAATGGCGGTTCACGTACCNTTGTCTGTGGCGGCCCAAATGGAAGCACGTATATTGATGCTTTCCAGTCATAATATTTTGCACCCCGCGAATGGAAAGCCTTTGGCATTGCCNTCTCAGGATATGGTGTTGGGAACTTACTATCTCACACGGAAACGTAAAGAATGTAGAGGTGAAGGGAAGTCTTTCGGGTCATTCAATGAAGTGCTTCTAGCTTATGAAAATAAAGTAGTTGATGTAAATGCCACTATCAATGTGCGTCACAATGGTTTTTGGNANAAAGAGACAACGGTTGGTCGTGTAATCGTAAATGCAATCTTACCAGAAGAAATGGATTATGTTGATGACATGATCGATAAAAAACGATTAAGTAAGCTTGTGAATGAAACATATCTAATAGCTGGAAATCAAAAGACCGTTTTGTTTTTGGACAAATTAAAAAATCTTGGATTTAACGCAGCAACTCAAGCAGGAATTTCCATCGCAATCAGTGATATTCTTATTCCAGAATCTAAAAATGATATCATAAAAGTCGCACAAAAAGAAGTGGACNNTATTCAAGATAAATTTAAACGTCATGTCTTAACAGATGGTGAGAGGTATAACAAGGTTATTGATGTATGGACGCACGCAACCAATAATGTTGCGGCAACTATGATGGATGGTTTACAATCCAATGAACAAGGTTTTAACCCTGTATATATGATGGCTGACTCAGGCGCTCGAGGCTCTCAAGATCAGATCAAGCAATTGGCCGGTATGCGCGGATTGATGGCAAAGCCAAAAAAGTCCATGACTGGAGGCAAAGGAGAAATTATCGAATCACCAATTACATCAAACTTCAAAGAAGGATTATCTGTCCAGGAGTATTTTATTTCAACTCACGGCGCTCGTAAAGGTCTTGCTGATACAGCATTGAAAACAGCTGATGCTGGGTACTTAACTCGCCGCCTGGTAGATGTGGCTCAGGATGTAGTGATTTCTGAAACAGATTGTGGTACCATTAATGGTATTCTGGCTGATGACTTGAAAGAAGGGGAGGATATTATTGAACCCTTATCTGAAAGAGTTCTAGGCCGTACTGTTTTAGAAGATTTCATTGAACAAGGTAAAGGTAAGATTAAATCTGGAACTTTGATTCGNGATGATGAAGCAAAGATNGTTTCTGATAGTAATATTGAGTCNCTTCGAATCCGATCCGTACTAACCTGTGAGTCACTTAGAGGTGTTTGTGCTAAATGTTATGGCTGGAATCCATCTAATCATAAATTGGTCGATTTGGGTACGTCTGTTGGTATTCAGGCTGCTCAAAGTATTGGTGANCCTGGTACTCAGTTGACCTTGCGNACTTTTCATATAGGCGGTACTGCAACACGTATTATTGAACAATCAGAAATGCAAACNAAGCGAGCTGGTGTAATAGAGTATTCTAAAAATCTTGAAGTTGCAGAAGCAAAAGATGAGTCAGGCGTTCTTGTAACGCGTTGTATGGTTCGTCATGCGAAACTTTCCATTAAGAATAATAAAGGAAAATCATCAACGGAATACAATGTGCCTTACGGTGCAAATTTAAATGTTGAAGANGGCGAAAAAGTGGAAGCAGGTACTATTTTATTCCAGTGGGATCCATATACGGATGTAATCTTGGCTCGCCAGACAGGACATGTTGAGCTAAAAGATTTCATCGAAAATGAGACCTATCAGGTTGAAGCGGTTGAAGGCGGAAAAAAACAAATGGTCATTGTTGAGTCGAAAGACCGAAACTTGAGTCCACATGTTGAGATTATTGACAAAGATGGTATAATCCTTGCTGGTGGGACAATTTTACCTGTAACTGCTAACCTTGTTGTTCGTAAAGGTGACAAAGTGAAACGCGGTCAAACATTGGTTAAGATTCCTCGTGCAATTGGTAAAACTCGTGATATTACTGGTGGTTTACCGCGTGTAACTGAATTATTTGAAGCACGTAAACCTACTGATCCAGCTGTTGTGACAGAAATCGACGGGTTAGTAAAGTTTGGTGAAACAAAACGAGGAGTGCGTAAAATCTTAGTTGAAGGTGTTGATGAAGTGGTTAAAACATATTCCATTCCTTACGGTAAGCACGTTGTTGTGCACGAAGGGGACAATATTACTGCAGGAACATCNCTCTGTGAGGGTAGTATNTCACCTACTGATATACTAAAAATTCTAGGTCCGAATAAAGTTCGTGAATACCTAGTGAATGAAATTCAGGAAGTATACCGTCTGCAAGGTGTAAAAATTGATGATAAGCATATTGAAGTTATTGTGCGCCAAATGATGCAGAAGGTTAGTATAGATNCAGTGGGTGACTCTCATTTCTTACCTAAAGACCGTATTAATAGAGCTGAATTTTTCGAAACCAATGAAAAGCTCCAATCGATGGTTGTAGTAACCAATCCTGGTGACTCTGAATTGGAAGAGGANACCTTGGTTNATAAGAAGGANTACTCTGAGATAAATAAAGNCTTAAAAGAGGATGGTAAAAAAACTGCAAAGTCACGCAAAGCGAAACCAGCAACGTTTGAGCCATTGCTNATGGGAATTACACAGGCTTCTCTAAATACAGAGAGCTTCATTTCAGCCGCGTCTTTCCAGGAGACAACTCGTGTATTAACTGATGCATCAACAGCGGGAAAAACGGATTACCTTCGNGGATTAAAAGAAAATGTTGCGGTGGGTCGCTTNATCCCNGCNGGTTCTGGTTCGCCACATTTGAAACANATTTATGTTTCTGACCCAGATTTAGGNAAGGANACCAAAGTNAAATCCNCTANANCTGAAGTCAAAACTGAAATAGTTTAANAATATCTTATTGACTTATATATTAATTGCTAAGCAGTAAAAATCAGTAGTAATTTTNTTAGCTAAAATAGAAATGAAATGCCGACGATAAACCAATTAATTCGCCAAGGAAGAAAGCGNGTGAAGNAGAAAAATNCTACACCNGCTTTAAAAGGCAATCCNCAAAAACGTGGGGTATGCACCCGTGTTTATACCACAACGCCTAAAAAACCGAACTCTGCNCTTCGTAAAGTAGCTCGNGTTCGTTTNACAAATGGAAAAGAGGTNAATGCATATATTCCAGGGGAAGGTCATAATTTGCAAGAACACTCGATNGTATTAATCGAAGGNGGGCGTGTAAAAGATTTACCTGGTGTTAGGTATCACATAGTNCGTGGNACTTTGGATACTGCAGGTGTATCGGATCGCAAAACTAGTCGCTCTCGTTATGGCGCAAAGCGGCCNAAGGCGTAATTATGCGAAGAAGAAGACCAGAAAAAAGAAAAATTTTACCGGATCCTATTTATGGTGATCTAGAAGTGGCCAAATTCATGAATTACCTAATGCTTAACGGCAAAAAAGGTATTTCAGAACAAATTTTTTATGGTGCTATGGATACAGTAAAATCTCGTGCAAAAAAAGATGGTGTTGAAATATTTAAATTAGCTATTAAAAATGCAGCTCCAACGTTGGAAGTTAAATCTCGTCGTATTGGTGGTGCAAATTATCAGGTTCCTATTGAAGTGGCAAAGCATCGACAGTTCTTTTTNGCCGCGCANTGGATAATCAATTCTGCNCGTAGNCGTTCTGGAAGATCTATGGCTGATCGTTTGGCAGCAGAGTTAATCTCTGCNGCNAACAATGAAGGNGGNGCTATAAAGAAGAAAGAAGATACGCANAGGATGGCAGAAGCGAACCGAGCNTTTGCTCATTTTAGATAAAATATAATTTCATGAAAAATATTTCTTTAGATAATGTTCGCAATATTGGAATTATGGCACATATTGATGCNGGTAAAACCACATTGACNGAACGNATTCTTTATTATACGGGCCGAACACATAAAATTGGTGAAGTTCATGATGGGGGCGCCACNATGGACTGGATGGAACAGGAAAAAGANCGNGGNATNACAATTACTTCAGCTGCAACTACAGCCATCTGGGAAGAACACAGNATCAATATTATTGATACACCTGGTCATGTTGATTTTACAGTTGANGTAGAACGTTCCCTTCGTGTTTTAGATGGNTCATGNGCTGTTTTCTGCGCTGTGGGNGGTGTTGAGCCTCAAAGCGAAACCGTGTGGCGACAAGCTGATAAGTATGNTGTCCCTCGNATTGCTTTNGTGAATAAAATGGATCGTACNGGTGCAGATTTTTTTCACGTATTAGATATGATTAAAGATCGCTTAGGCGCNAATCCNTTGCCTATTGTATTACCGATAGGATCTGGTGACATATTTACTGGTATTATTGACCTTNTNACAATGAAAGCTATACTNTACAATGAATCATCATTAGGTGCGCATTATGAATTNGGTGATATTCCAAATGATATGCTTAAAGAAGCTGAANAGTGGCGTCATCATTTGATNGAAGAGATAGCAAGTTATGATGAGCNTCTTCTTGAAAAATATTTAGGTGATGAAGAAATCACAGTNGGTGAATTAAAAGCGGCTATCCGAAAAGGTTGTNTGGANAATACGTTTGTGCCAACACTTTGTGGTTCTGCTTTTAAAAATAAAGGTGTACAGCGTCTATTGGATGCTGTTAATGACTTTTTACCCTCCCCACTTGATATTGGATCAATTAATGGATATGACCCTAATGATTCAGATNTCGGAATGACTCGTAACCCAAGTGTAGACGACCCCTTTAGTGCGCTCGCATTTAAAGTAATGACAGATCCGCATGTTGGCAAATTAACCTTTATGAGNGTTTATTCTGGNACGTTGAATGCNGGTTCTTATGTNTCTAACACCAATACAGGAAAGCGTGAAAGAATCAGTCGTATCCTACTGATGCATGCAAACAAAAGAGAAGAATTAGAAAAAGTTTCAGCGGGTGAAATCGTTGCCGCTGTTGGGTTGAAAAATTCCAATACTGGCCATACACTTTGTGAAGAGAAGAAAGAAATNCTTCTTGAATCAATGGAATTTCCTGAACCNGTNGTTGAGGTATCAGTTGAACCTGCAACNAAAGCTGACCAGGATGCTCTGTCTAAAGGATTAGGAAAACTATCTGAAGAGGATCCTACATTTAAAGTTTCTATCAATCCTGATACAGGACAGACCATTATTGCAGGTATGGGTGAATTGCACTTAGAAGTCTTGGTTGATCGCCTTCTTCGCGAATTTAAAGTAAGGGCTAACGTTGGTACNCCTCAAGTGGCTTATACAGAAGCAATAACAAAGCGTGTTGAAAAAGTGGATGTTAAATTTGCTCGCCAATCCGGTGGNCGCGGCCAATATGGTCATGTTGTTATTAATGTTGAGCCAAATGAAGTTGGTAAAGGNTACCATTTTGAAGATAAGATTGTAGGTGGNGCTATCCCTCGTGAATATATTGGTTCNGTAAGCGATGGTATTCAGGATGCTATTAAGAATGGTGTNTTAGCTGGATATCCCATAGAAGATGTNCGTGTGGANTTGGTNTATGGTTCTTACCATGANGTTGACTCTTCAGAAATGGCATTTAAAATTGCTGGTTCAATGGCTATTCAGGAAGCGTGTAAAAAAGCAGGTCCAGTATTGATGGAGCCCATGATGAAAGTTGAAGTAGTNGTTCCNGAAGAATATTTAGGTGATGTTATGGGTGATATCAACTCCCGTCGTGGAAACATTGATAGTATGGGGCAGCGTAAAGATGCNCATGTATTGACAGCAATTGTACCCCTGGAAAGNATGTTTGGTTATGCAACNGATTTNCGCTCNATCACNCAAGGACGNGCAGTATTTCATATGGAATTTTCTATCTTCAAAGAAGTGCCTAATTCAGTAAAAGAAGATATAATTGAAAAATTACATGGTAAAGCTTCTTAACTAAGTNGNAATAAAAGATGTCAAAAGAAAAATTTGAACGGAATAAACCCCATTTAAATATTGGGACAATTGGCCACGTTGATCATGGCAAGACGACATTGACAGCAGCGATNACCATGACACAGGCGAACCAAGGTTTAAGTGAAGTTCGGTCATTCGATAGNATTGATAATGCACCGGAAGAAAGAGAGCGTGGTATCACGATCCAGACCGCTCATGTAGAGTATGAGACACCAAACCGTCACTATGCTCACGTAGACTGCCCTGGGCACGCAGATTATATTAAAAATATGATTACAGGTGCGGCTCAGATGGACGGNGCGATTTTGGTTGTATCTGCAGCAGATGGTCCCATGCCTCAGACGCGTGAGCACGTATTGCTTGCCCGCCAGGTGAATGTTCCATCCGTCGTTGTTTTCATGAATAAAACAGACCAAGTGGATGATGAAGAGTTAATTGAGTTGGTTGAGATGGAACTACGTGATTTNCTAAATGAATATGATTTTCCTGGTGATGATATTCCTATTATCAAAGGATCTGCATTAAATGCATTGAACAATATTAGTGATGAAGGAGCCACCNGTTGTATTACAGAACTGATGGAAGCCTGTGACAGTTTTATTCCTGAACCAGAGCGTGATATCGATAAGCCTTTCTTAATGCCTGTCGAGGATGTATTCTCAATTACCGGTCGTGGTACTGTGGGTACGGGCCGTGTTGAAAG